>NZ_JBEAFQ010000057.1:0-62502 GCF_040062275.1 Klebsiella sp. GW_Kp182
CAAACGCTGCGGGTCCTTCCCAGCCTGCGCTGCGCTTGGCTGGGCTACGGGGCCTCAGTCGTCTGGGGTCGTGTAGCCCGGATAAGACGTTTACGTCGCAATCCGGGAAAGGCTCCAATATGCATCCCACAGAATTACAAATCCGGAATTGATATTTCCCGCCCGCCGTCAACTGTGGTTGAAATAGACACAGGCAAAAATGCTTCCCGACGGAGGAGAAAAATGAAAGTGGCGCTGTGGCAACGCATAACGGGCTGGCTGGCTTCTTTATCTGGATCCGGCGGTGAAGCCGGTCAGCAGGATACCCAACGCATCATGGAGGCAATATTACCGGTCGCCAGTCTCTACGGAATTGAGCTCGGCAACGTTGAAACAAGGTGGTTTCGCCATGATAAAACATACTGAGCGGCGCAGGACGCGTGAAGCCTACTGGAACGAGGTGTGCTTTGTGTAGCGCGAGGCTGTTTGCGGTTGCGGCGACGCAGGAAGCGAAGCCGCAGCCCTGAACAGCTTTATCCCCCCAGATACATCCGTTTGATTTCCGGATTCGCCAGCACCTCCGGCGCCGGACCAGAGAGCATAATCTTCCCATTCTCCAGCACATAGGCGCGATCGGCGATGGTCAACGCCGCCGTGGCGTTCTGCTCTACCAGCAGCACGGTAATATTCTCTTCCCGCAGCTGCTTAATCGTCGCAAACAGCTCCCCAACAATTTTCGGCGCCAGGCCGAGGCTTGGCTCATCGAGCATCAGCAGTACCGGCTCGCTCATCAACGCTCTGGCGATCGCCAGCATCTGCTGCTCGCCGCCGCTCATGGTTCCCGCCATCTGGCCGCGCCGCTCTTTCAGCCGGGGAAACAGGCTGTACATGCGATCGCGCAGGCGGGTAAAGCCGGCGAGATTGTTGTAGGCCCCCATGCGCAGATTTTCTTCGATGGTCAGGTTGGTAAAGATGCGCCGTCCTTCTGGCACCAGCGCCAGCCCCTTACGCACAATCTGATGCGTCTGGCTGCGGGAAATATCCTCGTTGAGAAAATTGACCCGCCCCGTGGAACGCACCAGGTTGACGATCCCGTTGAGGGTGGAGGTTTTCCCGGCACCGTTGCTGCCGATAAGGGTCACAATCTCCCGATCGTGAATATCAATGTCCACCCCTTTCAGCCCCTGAATCACGCCGTAAAACACTTTTAACTCGCGCGCGCTAAGCATAACGAACGTCCCCCAGGTAGGCGGAAATCACGTCCGGATCCTGAATGGCTTCGGACATCAGGCCGCTAAACAGCGGTTTGCCGTACTCCAGCACCATCACCCGCTCGCAAAGCTTGTTGACGAACGGCATATCGTGCTCGATCAGCAGTACGCTGAGCTGATAATCGTTACGCATGCGGAAGATCAGATCCGCCAGATCCTCCGTCTCTTTCGGGTTCATCCCGGCGGCGGGCTCGTCGAGCAGCAGCAATTTTGGCGACGTCGCCAGCGCGCGGGCGATCTCCACCTTGCGCTGGTTGCCGTAGCTGAGGTTGGTGGCCTGCACGTCGGCGAAATGGGCGATACCGATATCGTCCAGAATCGCCATCGCTTTGGCCTTTGCCGCCCGCTCGGCGGGGAAGTAGCGGCCAATATGCAGCGCCGCTTCCAGCAGCGAATAGCGGCTGGCGCTGTCGAGGCCGACCATCACGTTTTCTAATACCGTCATCGAGTTGAACAGGCGGATATTCTGAAAGGTGCGGGCGATCCCGGCGTTGACCACCCGGTTCGGCTTCAGCCCCTTCAGCGACTTTCCCGCCAGGGTCACGCTGCCGCTGGTCGGCTTATAGTTGGCGGTGATGACGTTGAACATCGTGGTTTTGCCCGCGCCGTTGGGGCCAATCAGGCCAAAAATTTCCGCCTCGTCGACGTGGAAACTGACGCTGTCGATGGCCCGCAGGCCGCCGAACTGCATGGTCACGTCCTGTACCTGTAAAATGACCTTATTTTGCGCCATAGCCGCGGCCCCTTTTGCCCACTTGCCAAATCTCTTTTTTGCCCAGCAGACCTTCGCGGGCGAACAGCATGATGATCAGCAGCAGCAGCGAGAACACCACCATCCGCAGGCCCGGATACGCGCCGAGATCGTGACCGAAGAACTGGAGCGGCTGGTCGAGAAAGCGCAGCCACTCGCCGCTGCCGACCACCAGTACGGTGCCGAGCAGCGCGCCGGTGGTGCTGCCCAGGCCGCCGAGCACGATAATAATCAGCAGCTGGAAGGTGAGCATAAAGTCGAACAGGCCCGGCGAGATGGTGGTCAGCAGCGAGGCCAGCAGGCCGCCGCCGATCCCTTCGAAGAAGGCGCTGGTGGCGAAGGCGCAGGTTTTAATGCGAAACGTGTTCACGCCCATGGCGATAGCGGCGTCTTCGTCGTCGCGCACCGCTTTCATCATTCGCCCGTACTTCGACCACACCAGCTGCAAAATCATCCCGGTCGCCAGCAGGGCGAACAGCCCGCACCAGAACAGGAGATGCGGCTGCTGCGGAATATCGTTGAGGCCAATGGCGCCGTTGGTGATCTGCGGATTGTTGATAGCGAGGATTTTAATGATAAAGCCGAAGCCGAGGGTCACAATCGCCAGGTAGTCGCCGCGCACGCGGAAGACCGGCAGGGCAAGGCAAACCGCCAGCGCCGCCGCGCACAGGCCGCTAATGAGCAGCGCGGGCAGGAACCCGGCGTGCAGCACGAGGATCCACGGGCTGGGGGCGGCCATCTCAAACATATCCAGCTTGCTGTCGCTGGGGAGGATCAGCAGGGCGGTGACGTAAGCACCGACCGCCACAAAGCCGTTGGGCTCCAGCGACAGCTGGCCGGTCACGCCGTTGATCAGGTTATAGCTGACCGCGAGGATCATAAAGACGAAAATGGTGCTGATGACGCGAATAATGTAGTCGTTGAAGACGACGTTGATCCCGGCCAGCAGCGCGACGCAGAGAGCAATAATGACCAGGTTGCGCAGCTGCGCCCCGGCGGTAGTCGTAGCGTTGAGCATCAGAAACGGCTCCTTTCCAGACGTTCATCGCCCATAATGCCAACCGGGCGGAACAAGAGGACCAGAATCAAGAACATAAAGGCAAAGGCGTCTTTGTAACCGCCCAGCTCGGGAAACAGAGCGACCGCCACCACCTCGGTAAAGCCGAGAATAAAGCCGCCGAGCACCGCGCCGGTGACGCTGCCGATTCCGCCGAGCACCGCGGCGGCGAAGGCCTTCAGGCCGATCAGCACGCCCATCAGCGGGTCGATGGTCGGGTAGCTGATGGAGTAGAAAACCCCGCCCAGCGCCGCGAGGCTGCTGCCGAGGGCGAACACCAGCGAGATAATGCGGTTGGCGTCGATGCCCATCAGGCGCACGGTATTAACGTCGAAGGCCACCGCGCGGATCGCCATCCCGTAGCGGGTGCGGTACAGCAGCCAGAGGATCGCCAGCAGCAGCAGGACGGTGATCAGCGGCACGATCCACGCCACGTTGGTGATAATCACGTCACCAAAGGCGCGGGTGTTGTTGAAAAATTCCGGTGCGGAAAAGAAGCGCGAGCTGCCGCCAAACAGCACGTTGAACAGGTTTTCGAGGAAGAAGCTGACGCCGATGGCGGTGATCAGCATGGAGATTTTTGATGCCTGACGCAGCGGGCGATAGGCCACCCGGTCGATCAGCATACCGAACAGGCCGCACAGCGCGAGGGTCAGGAAAACGGCTACCCCGAAGGGTAGCCCAATGGAAGAAAACAAAAACAGGGTGGTAAACGCCCCGACCATCATTACGTCCGCATGGGCGAAGTTGATCAGGCGAAGCACCCCATAAACCATCGTATAACCGATGGCAATCAGGGCGTACATGCCCCCAAGGCTCATTCCATTGACCACTTGCTGGAGAAAAATGGCACCATCCATCTGATATCCCTTATAAAACCTTAAGGATTAACCACGGTACGAAACGCCAGCTTGCCATCCTTCACTTCGTTGATGACCGCGCTGCGGATAGCGTCGCCGTTTTGTAACGTCAGCGTGCCGGTTACGCCCTGGAAGTCCTTAGTGGCGCGAATTTTTTCGTTAACGCAAACCCGGTCGTGCGGGTCGCTGCACTGGTTCATGGCGTTGATAATGACGTTATAGGCGTCCGCCGCCATCGCGCCCCAGGTGTGGGTCGGCTGCTGGTATTTGGCTTCCCAGGCTTTGATAAACACCTCGCCCGCCGGCGTTTGCTCTTTGGCGTTCGGCGAGTAGTAGTCGGTGGTCATATAGCCGTTGACCGCGTCTTTGCCGACGTCAAAAAAGACCTGATCCGCCGCCAGCCCGTCGCCGCCGACCACCGGCTTGCTCAGCCCCAGCTGCTTCGCCTGTACGGCGATCAGCGCCCCTTCGGTGTAGTAGATCGGCATATAGATCATGTCGACGTTCTTCGCCTTCACGCTGGCCAGCTGGGCCTTAAAGTCTTTGCTGCCGCCGGGAGCCTGAACTTCGATAGGAATGGTGCCGCCGTTTTTCAGGAACTGCGTGCGAAAGGCCTTCGCCAGGCCGACGGAGTAGTCGTTGCTGCTGTCGAAGACGATGGCGGCGGTTTTGGCTTTCAGATCGCGCGAGGCGAGGTTAGCGCCGACCACGCCCTGGAAGCTGTCGGAGAAGCAGACCCGGCTGACGTAAGGGTGGTTGCGGGTAACGCGGTCGTTGGTCGCGGTTGAGGAGACCAGCGGCGTTTTGCTGTCGTCGGCGATTTTGGTCATCGCCAGGGTATTGGAGGAGGTGACTTCGCCGATCACCGCATCGACTTTATCGCTGGAAACCAGGCGCTGCATGGCGTTAGCGGCTTCGACCTTATCGCTCTTATCGTCGATCACGATAAGCTTCACGGTGTCGCCGTTTTTTAACGTCGGCGTAATGCTCTGGATAATATCCAGCCCTTTTTGCGAAGGCTGACCGTAGCCGCTCAGCGCGCCGCTCAGCGGTAAGACCACGCCGATTTTAATTTCAGCCGCCTGCGCGCTGCTGGCACCGACCCACGCGGCAACCAGCGTGGCCATTAAAGACGCTTTCCCGGAAAACTTGTTCATTGTTACCTCACCGTCGGTGGATTATTTATACCCTTCATACTTCAAGTTGCTTGTGCGTTGGCTTTCCTCGCTCACCCCAGTCACTTACTTCAGTAAGCTCCTGGGGATTCACTGCGTCGCCGCCTTCCTGCAACTCGAATTATTTTGGGTATATCTTTAACTATCAATGACTGCATAACATTGAGACATAATTCGCCAGCGTATCCGGCGAATTATTGGCTGTTATGTTGAATAGATAACGAGATATATTTGGTATGCGGATTTACCTTACAACGTCCGTTTCGTTTTTACTCATGCAATATTCTTATTACCTCCAGGAGAGGGCATAAGGCTGATGAAAATACTGTTTTTGGTACGGTTAACGCATTTTGCCAGGTGGCGGCTGACGCCTTACCCGGCCTGGAAAGCCCGCAATTTCAGCGCGCACCCGAATATAATATTCAGGTGCGCCAGATAATATTAAAAATCTATTCTGCTGCCTGCGTGACTTATTATTTTAACTGGCTCAATGGTTTTATTTTTCCATGCAGCGCCGGATTATCGCTTTCGTCTTTCAGGCGCACTCCGGTAAGCCGCCGCAAAAAGGCCTGCTCCAGTAGCCAGGCCAGTTTAAATGCGGCGGCATCAAAGCTCAGTCCTTCCGGACGGATATTAGAAATACAGTTGCGCTCCGACTCCAGCCGCTGACGATGCGGCTGCCAGGTTAAATACACCCCGAGGCTATCCGGCGAGGAGAGCCCGGGCCTTTCGCCAATCAATATCGCCACCGCTTTGGCCTTCAGCGTTTCGCCTATATCATCGCCCAGCGCGACCCGCGACTGGTGCGCCAGCACCACCGGGGCCAGGCTCAGGCCGAGGGTTTCCAGATAGGGCAGCAGGGCGCGAATCAGCGGCACCGCCTGGCGCTGCACGGCGTATGACGACAGCCCGTCGCCAATCACCAGCAGCAGGTCGGCGGGGCGCGCGCCGCTGGCGGCGAGGTCGGCGCGGCTCTCTTCGTTCAGCTGTCGCCCCAGATCCGGGCGATTCAGATAGACATGGCGATCGCTGGCGGCGCTGCGGACGGTCAGCGTCGACAGCCCCAGCTCCGCCAGCGGCTGGACTAACTGGTCGCTGGCGAAAGGCTGGTGAATGGCATCGCGCGCCCGGGCGTGGGCGAGGCCGAAATTCAGCACTTCGCGGGTCGGCAGGCTGGCGCCGCTGCGCCCCAGCGCAATCCGCGCATCGGTAAACTCACGCAGCGGGTTCCAGGCGTCGGGAGGATTCATACCGGTTCTCCTTGCGGCAGGACGGAAAGCAGCGGATGGCGGGCATCGGTCAGACGCAGCGCGCCGTGGCGGTCAATAATCTGCATCTTCGTCAGCCAGTCGGCGAACTCAGGCGCATGCTGTAAACCCAGCAGTCGGCGGGCGTAAAGGGCATCGTGGAACGAGGTGCTTTGGTAGTTGAGCATAATATCGTCAGCCCCCGGAACGCCGATCAAAAAGGTCAGCCCGGCCGCGCAGAGCAGCGTCAGCAGGGTATCCATATCGTCCTGATCCGCTTCGGCGTGATTGGTGTAGCAAACGTCGCAGCCGATGGGCAGCCCCATCAGCTTGCCGCAGAAGTGATCTTCCAGCCCGGCGCGGATAATCTGCTTACCATCGTACAGATACTCCGGGCCGATAAAGCCCACCACCGTATTGACCAGCAGCGGCTCAAAATGGCGGGCGACGGCATAGGCCCGGGCTTCGCAGGTCTGCTGATCAACGCCGTGGTGGGCGTTGGCGGAAAGACAGCTGCCCTGGCCGGTTTCAAAATACATCACGTTGTTGCCCAGCGTGCCGCGGTTCAGGCTAAGCGCCGCTTCCCGCGCTTCCTGCAGCAGAGCCAGATTAATGCCGAAACCGCTGTTGGCGGCTTCGGTACCGGCCACCGACTGGAACACCAGATCCACCGGCGCGCCGCGCTCAATCAGCTGCAGGGTGTTGGTGACGTGGGTCAAAATGCACGACTGGGTGGGGATGGCGAAGCGCTGAATAATATCGTCAAGCATATGGTTCAGCTGCGCCAGCACCGGCAGGCTGTCGCTGGCCGGATTGATGCCGATCACCGCGTCCCCGGCGCCGTACAGCAGGCCGTCGAGCATGCTGGCGGCGATGCCTTTCATATCATCGGTCGGGTGATTGGGCTGCAGGCGCACGCTCAGGCACCCCGGCAGGCCGATGGTATTGCGAAAACGGGTGACGACCCGGCATTTGCTGGCGGCGAGGATCAGATCCTGATTGCGCATCAGCTTGCTGACCGCGGCGGCCATCTCCGGGGTTATCGCGCGGGCGACCTGGCGCAGCGCCGCTTCATCGGTGGCGTCGTCGAGCAGCCAGTCGCGAAAATCTCCGACCGTAAGATGGCGAATCGCCGCGAAGCCCCGGGCGTCGTGGGTATCGAGGATCAGCCGGGTCACCTCATCCTGCTCGTAGGGAATCAGCGGATTATCGAGAATCTCCGTGAGCGGAACCTCCGCCAGCGCCATTTTTGCCGCCATCCGCTCTTCGGCGGAGCCGGCGATAACCCCCGCCAGCGCGTCGCCGGAACGCCCAGGGGAGGCCTTCGCCATCAAGGTTTTCAGACTATCAAAGCGCCATACCTGGCCCGATAGCGTGGTTTTATACATGTGTCGCCTCCTCAGGAGACCGTACGCAGCTGCGGATCCACCGCCGCGCGCTGGCGGGCCGCTGCGGTCTTGCGAAACCACAGGTAGCCGCCGAGCATCATGGCGGCGAAAATCAGCGCCAGCAGCGTGTTGTACCAGACCATCGCCACCAGGCAAAGTACCGCCATGGCCAGCGCGAAGGCCGGCGCCCACGGATAGAGCGGCGCGCGGAACGGTCGAATCAGCTTCGGCTCGCTGCGGCGCAGTTTAAACAGCGCCGCCATCGAGGTGATATACATAACAATAGCGCCAAATACCGACATCGTGACGATACAGGCGGTCAGCGGCATCCCGCTAATGGTGATCAGCGAATCGGAGAAAATGGCGGCGATGCCCACCACGCCCCCGGCGAGGATCGCCAGATGCGGCGTGCGGGTGCGGCGGTTCAGCGTCGCCAGGCTGGCGGGGAGATAGCCCGCGCGCGCCAGCGAGTAAATCTGCCGCGAGTAGCCCATGATAATCCCGTGGAACGAGGCCACCAGGCCGAAGAGTCCCAGCCACACCAGCATATGCAGCCAGCCGCTGCTGTTGCCGACCACCATTTTCATCGCCTGCGGCAGCGGGTCGTTAATATTGGCCAGGGTTCGCCAGTCGCCCACGCCGCCGGCAAAAATCATCACGCCAATCGCCAGCACGGTCAGGGTCAGGATGCCGCCGCCCAGCGCCCGGGGAATGGTGCGCTGCGGATCCTTCGCCTCTTCGGCGGCCATCGATGCGCCTTCAATCGCCAGAAAGAACCAGATAGCGAACGGGATGGCGGCAAACATCCCCGGCAGCGCCAGGCCGCTGAAGCTCTCCGCGCCCGCCCAGCCGTTAGCGGTAAAGTGGCTCCAGGAGAAGCCCGGCGCGACAACGCCCATAAACACCAGCAGTTCGAAAATCGCTAATAACGTCACCACCAGCTCAAAGGTCGCGGCGATACCCACGCCGAGAATATTCAGCGTCATAAAGATGATGTAGGCGCCGCAGGCCACCCATTTGGGGTCGAGCGCCGGAAACTGCACGTTAAGATAGGCGCCGATGGCCATGGCGATGGCGGGCGGGGCGAAGACGAATTCAATCAGGGTCGCGAAGCCGGCGATAAACCCGCCGGTCGGGCCAAAGGCGCGGTAGGCGTAGGCAAAAGGCCCGCCCGCATGCGGAATGGCGGTGGTCAGCTCGGTAAAGCTAAAAATAAAGGCGCAGTACATCGCGGCGATGGCCAGCGCGACGATCATAAAGCCCAGCGTCCCGGCCTGGGACCAGCCGTAGCTCCAGCCAAAATACTCTCCGGAAATAACCAGCCCAACGGCGATCCCCCATAAGCGGAAACTGCCGAGCGTTCTTTTTAGCGTTGTGGTTTGCTCTGTCATGTTCGTTGCCTCGCCAGATAAAGATATCGGGAGGGTTGCAAAGAGAATGCCAGGGCATATCACCGATAAACGCGGCGGTTTACGCCAACGAGGATCAAAAAAGGTGCAGACCGCGCCCGGCGGGAGAGTCGCCGTGGTGCAGCTGCCCGCAAATGTGGCGTTACTGGCGCCAGCGTCTTTTTTGCGCCATCGCGCCAGGCCGCTTTGCAATTTGGCGATAGGCGGGGTATAAGGAATCTCTTATCTGGATGTTTAGATGTCTATACGCCCATGAGGTCAAATGCAAACAACACAACAACAAGGTGGGCAGCTTAAGCGCACCATGAAGACCCGCCACCTGATTATGCTGTCGCTGGGTGGCGTTATTGGCACAGGGCTATTTTTTAATACCGGCTATATCATCTCCACCACCGGAGCGGCGGGTACGCTGCTGGCCTATCTGATTGGCGCGCTGGTGGTCTGGCTGGTGATGCAGTGTCTGGGCGAACTCTCGGTGGCGATGCCGGAAACCGGGGCGTTCCACGTCTACGCCGCGCGCTATCTCGGCCCGGCGACCGGGTACACCGTCGCCTGGCTCTACTGGCTGACCTGGACCGTGGCGCTTGGCTCAAGCTTCACCGCCGCCGGATTCTGCATGCAGTACTGGTTCCCGCAGGTGCCGGTATGGGCCTGGTGCGTGGTGTTCTGCGCGGTGATTTTCGCCCTCAACGTTATCTCCACCCGCTTCTTTGCCGAAGGTGAATTCTGGTTCTCGCTGGTGAAGGTGGTCACTATTATTGCCTTTATTATTCTCGGCGGGGCGGCGATCTTCGGCATCATTCCGATGCAGGATGGCTCCCCGGCGCCGGGGCTGCGCAATATCACCGCCGAAGGCTGGTTCCCGCACGGCGGTCTGCCGATCCTGATGACCATGGTGGCGGTTAACTTCGCTTTCTCCGGCACCGAGCTTATCGGCATCGCGGCGGGGGAAACGGAGAATCCGCACAAAGTCATTCCGGTGGCCATTCGCACCACCATCGCCCGGCTGATTATCTTTTTTATCGGCACCGTCTTCGTGCTGGCGGCGCTGATCCCGATGCAGCAGGCGGGAGTCGAAAAAAGCCCGTTTGTGCTGGTGTTCGAAAAGGTGGGGATCCCTTACGCGGCGGATATCTTTAATTTTGTGATCCTGACGGCGATTCTGTCGGCGGCCAACTCTGGCCTCTACGCCTCCGGGCGGATGCTGTGGTCGCTCTCCAATGAAAAAACGCTGCCGGCCTGTTTTACCAAATTGACCAGGAACGGCGTGCCGCTGACGGCGATTTCGGTCAGCATGCTCGGCGGCGTGCTGGCGCTCTTCTCCAGCGTCGTGGCCCCGGATACGGTGTTTGTCGCGCTGTCGGCGATTTCCGGCTTCGCGGTGGTGGCGGTATGGCTGAGCATCTGCGCCTCGCACTTTATGTTCCGCCGCCGTCATCTGCAGCAGGGGAAGGCGCTAAGCGAACTGCACTACCGCGCGCCGTGGTATCCGCTGGTGCCGGCGCTGGGATTTGTGCTTTGCCTGGTGGCCTGCGTGGGTCTGGCGTTTGACCCGAGTCAGAGGATTGCGCTGTGGTGCGGGATCCCGTTCGTGGCACTGTGTTATGGTGCGTATTATCTGACTCGTTCACGGAAACTCACCCAGGAGCCTCAACATGTCGCAGAATAATCCGTTAACCGCCCTCCTTGACGCAAAGCCCTTTATCCTGCTGGACGGCGCGATGGCGACGGAGCTGGAAGCGCGCGGCTGCAATCTTGCCGACAGCCTGTGGTCGGCGAAAGTGCTGGTCGACAACCCGGAGCTTATCCGCGAAGTTCACCTCGACTATTTCCGCGCCGGCGCGCAGGTGGCGATCACCGCCAGCTATCAGGCGACGCCGGCGGGCTTTGCCGCCCGCGGCCTCGATGAAGCGCAGTCGAAAGCGCTGATCGGCAAAAGCGTTGAGCTGGCCCGCAAGGCGCGGGAGGCGTATCTGGCGGAAAACCCGCAGGCGGGCGCGCTGCTGGTTGCCGGTTCGGTCGGGCCGTACGGCGCCTTCCTGGCGGACGGCTCGGAGTATCGCGGCGATTATGTCCGCAGCCGTGAGGAATTTCAGGCGTTTCATCGTCCGCGCGTGGAAGCGCTGCTCGACGCCGGGGCCGATCTGCTGGCCTGCGAAACGATGCCGAATTTCGCCGAGATGAAGGCGCTGGCGGAGCTGCTGACCGCCTATCCGCGCGCGCGGGCGTGGTTCTCGTTTACCCTGCGCGATGCGCAGCATCTCAGCGACGGCACGCCGCTGCGGGAAGTGGTTGGTGTGCTGGCAAACTATCCGCAGGTGGTGGCGCTGGGCATTAACTGTATCGCACTGGAGAACACCACCGCCGCGCTGGCGCATCTGCATAGCCTGACGGCGCTGCCGCTGGTGGTTTATCCTAACTCCGGGGAGCACTATGACCCGGTATCCAAGACCTGGCATCACCACGGCGAAGCCTGTGCAACGCTGGCGGGATATTTACCCCAGTGGCTGGCGGCGGGGGCGAAGCTGATTGGCGGCTGCTGCCGCACGACGCCGAAGGATATTGCCGAACTGAACGCCCGGCGTTGAGTTTGCGCCGGGTGGCGGCTGATGCCTTACCCGGCCGACAACGTGCACGAATCGTAGGCCGGGTAAGCGTAAGCGCTACCCGGCATCAATCATCCGGCATCCGCTAACACAAACATCCCGTACGGGTGGATTTCGAGATAGTAATGCTCGCCGACGTCCGGCTGCAGCCGCGTCGCGTTCACCTGCAGTAAAATTTCCTGCCCGTGCCACTCTACCGTCACCTCGTACTGCGGTCCCATATAGGCCACGTGGCGGATCGTGCAGCGCTGGCTCTCCTCGCCGCGATCGCTCAGGGTGATCGCCTCCGGGCGGACGCCGACGCTGCCCTCGCCGTGGGCGGCAAAATGCGGCGGCCTCGGCAGCCGATAGCCATAAATATCGACGAACCCCTCGCTGAAGGCGGCCGGGAACAGGTTGGCATCGCCCATAAAGCTCGCCATAAAGCGCGACGCAGGATGGCGGTAAAGATCCTGCGGCGAGCCGATCTGCATGATATGCCCCTTATTCATCACCAGCACGGTATCGGAAACCGCAAAGGCTTCACTCTGATCGTGGGTCACGTACAGCGAGGTGATATCAAACTGCTTTTGCAGTTCGCGGATCTTATCGCGCATGCTGCGCCGCAGGTTGGCGTCGAGGTTGCTTAAGGGCTCATCAAACAGCAGCACCTTTGGCTTGAGGATCAGGGCGCGCGCCAGCGCGACGCGCTGCTGCTGGCCGCCGGAGATCTGATCGACATAGCGGTCTTCGAATCCTTCCAGATCCACCATCGCCAGCGCCTCCTTCACCCGCGCTTTCACATCGCCGCGCGACGCGCCGAGCATCTTCAGACCGTAGCCGACGTTGTCCCCCAGCGACATATGCGGAAACAGGGCGTAAGACTGAAACACCATACAGATGTCGCGCTGCTGAATGGAGCGATGGGTCACATCTTCGCCATCGATGAAAATCTGCCCTTCGCTCGGTTTTTCCAGCCCGGCGACCAGGCGCAGGATGGTGGTCTTACCGCAGCCGGAAGGGCCGAGCAGGGTCACCATTTGCCCCTGCGGGATGGTGAGGTTGATATTGTCGATAACCGTGTTGCTGCCGAATCGTTTGGTGACGTTGCGCAGTTCAACAAAATTTTTCTGACTCATAGTGCGCTCCATTACGCCTGGTTTTTGGCTTTTGACCGGGAGATACGCGCTTCCCCGATCAGCCAGTCAAAGATAAAAATAATCGCCAGCATCACTACGATCAGAATCGATCCGTAGGCGATCGCCACGCCGTATTCGCCGTCTTCCACCCGGTTGAGGATATAGGCGGTAGCGACGCGGGTGTCCGGCGTCACGAGGAACACAATGGCGCTGACGGTGGTAATGGCGCGCACAAAGCTGTAGATCAGCGCCGAGAGGATCGCCGGGCGCAGCAGCGGCAGCAGGATGTGCGTAATGGTGCGCAGGGAACCCGCGCGCAGGCTGAGCGACGCTTCGTCCAGCGATTTGTCGATCTGGCCTAAACCGGCAATGCCCGCCCGGATGCCCACCGGCACGTTACGCATCACCATCGAGATAATCACAATCGCCGCCGTTCCGGTGAGGTACACCGGCGCGCTGTTAAAGGCGAGAATATAGGAGACGCCCGCCACGGTGCCCGGCACCGCGAAGCACAGCATGGTGGTGAACTCGATGGTCTTTTTGCCTTTAAACTGCTGACGCACCACGATCCAGGCGATCAGCAGGCCGAAGGCGGCGGTGATCGGCGCGGCGATCCCGGCGTAGAGCAGGGTATCGAGCAGCGAAGGCCAGGCGCCGTCGCTCATCCCCTGGCCGAACAGCTTGATAAAGTTATCCAGCGTCAGGGTGTAGTCCACGCCCCAGTTAACGGTAAAGCTGCCGTAGAAAATGCTGCCGTAGAGCAGGGCGTTGAAGGCGATCCACACCGCCAGAATGGCGATCACGCTCCACACCAGGGTCACCGGCAGCGGCTGCACGTCGCCGCGATAGGACTTACCGGAAACCGTGACGTACGAGCGCTTGCCGATCCACATATACTGAATGCAGAACACCAGCAGCGAGAACAGCAGCAGGAACGCGCCCAGGGTACTGGCGGCCTGATAATCGAGCTGCGAACCGGTGATATAGAAGTAGATTTGCGTCGCCAGCACGTCGAAGTTGCCGCCGAGCACCAGCGGGTTGCTGAAGTCGGCCAGCGACTGGACGATGACGATTAAAAACGCGTTCGCCAGCGCCGGTTTCAGCAGCGGGACGAAGACGCCGTTAAAGGTCTGCCAGCGGCTGGCGCGCAGGGTGTACGACGCCTCCTCCAGCGACGGATGAATGGTTTTAATCGCGCCGTCGAGGATCATAAACGCCATCGGAGTGAACGCCAGCACCTGCGCCAGCCAGATGCCGGTAAACCCGTACAGCCAGTTGGTGTTGGTTAAGCCAAACCAGTCGACCATCAGTTCGGTGACGTAGCCGGAACGGCCCATCATCAGGGTAACGCCGAGGCCGACGACAAACGGCGGGGTGACGATCGGCAGAATCGAGAAAATGCGGCCAATAATCGCGCTGCGCTTTGCGATGCGGGTGGTGTAAATCGCCAGCACCAGGCCAAAGAAGGTGCAGCCGATGCCTACCGCAATCGACAGGGCGATGGAGTTGAGGATCACCTGGACGATATGCGCCTGCGACAGCACGGCCATAAACGCCAGCGGGGCAAACTCGCCGGCGTCGTTGGTGAACATCGGGATGAAAATGGCGATGCTCGGCCAGACGATAAAGACGCCGATTAACGCCACGATGGTGACCAGCGAACCAATCACAAAGCGGTCGCCGCCCAGCCATTCCAGGCGGGTGAGCGCCAGGGTCATGATGGCGCCCAGCGCGACAAACAGCACGAGGGTGGCGTAGCCTAACCCGCGGCCTTCCACGGTGGCGCTGACGACGATAAACGCCATACAGAGGAGCGCCCAGCCGGCATCGAGGTAGTGGCGGCTGCGCTGCTCCCGGCTGGCTTCCTGCCACGGACGAATCAGCAGCAGGCTCGGCAGGAGATACCACAGCCAGCTGATATTGAACTGTGACCAGCCGTAGGCCGCGAGAATTTCATCGCGCGTGGACTCCAGCAGACCGTAATCCAGGCTCCAGCTCGGCAGCAGGGCGAACGCCAGCCAGCCGAATAAAACCCAAAGGAATATCGCATCCCGCTTTTTCACGGGATGGAGTGCAAGTGTGTGTGACATAAGTTTTCCGGTGTCGTAGGCCGGGTAGGGCGTGGATGCCGCCACCCGGCAAATGAACGCAGTGCGGGCTTATTTACCCATCTTCACTTCGCTAACCCATTTATTGATGAGGGCTTTACGCACGTCCGTTGAGCCGTATTTATCCATGTCGTAGTTGATAAGCTTCAGGTCGTCGAGCTTCAGCGAGTTCGGCGAAGTTTCGGCGCTGGTGTTGGTCAGGATCTGATAGGACTTGCCTTTCTTCCACGCCAGCTCCTGGGCCTCTTTCGACAGCACCCAGTCGACGAACAGTTTGGCGTTGTCGAGGTTGCGCGCGCCCTTCAGAATGCTCACGCCGCCAATTTCGTAGCCGGTGCCTTCGCAAGGCGAGATCAGCTCCAGCGGCGCGCCCTGTTCTTTTTCCAGCGAATAGTCGTGCAGGAAGCCGATGCCGATGGCCGTTTCACCGCGGGCGGCGTTGCGCGCCGGGGCGATACCGGATTTCGTGTACTGGGAGACGTTAGCGTTGAGCTGTTTAAGATAATCGAAAGCCTGATCGTCTCCCCACAGCTGGGCGAAGGTCGCCAGCGCGGTGTAGGCGGTACCGGAGCTCTGCGGGTCGGCAATCTGGATTTCGCCTTTGTATTCCGGTTTGGTCAGATCCTTCCAGCATTTTGGCACCGGCAGGTTTTTCTCTTTCAGGCGCTGGGTGTTCACGCCGAAGCCGAGAATGCCGACGTACACCGCCGAGGAGTAGTTGCCTTTCAGCTTCGCCGGGTCGCGGAACTGCTCCATCACCTGCGTAAGATTCGGCGATTTATAGGGCTGCAGCAGGCCCATTTCGCCGGCCTGGGACTGCGGGTCGAGGGTGCCGCCGTACCAGACATCCGCCTGCGGGTTTTTCTTCTCGGCATCGACCTTTGCCAGCGTGCTGCCGGAGCCGTTGCGAATAAACGAGGTTTTTACGTCATATTTTTCGCCGAAGGCTTTAGTTTCCGCCTCACACATTTCGTTGGTGGCGCTGCAATAGACCACCAGACGACCTTTGGCGTGCGCCGCGCCGCTTAACGTCGCCAGCGCAATGCCGGAAGCAATCAGGGTAGTGACCAGCGTTTTTTTCATTATTTTATCCTTTGAGCAGCAGAGGTAGTAATGCTCGCCATCAGCAGCGGCATCAGCAATAAACCCATCAGAACTGCGGCGACCGAGAGTAAACTGAACATCCCCGACCAGCCGTAGCGTTCAATGACCAGCGACAGAGGCCAGCCCGCCAGCGCTGCCCCCAGATAGGCGAACAGGCCGAGAAATCCGCTGATGGAACCCGCCGCCGCTTTGTGTCCGCACTCCACCGCCGCGAGGCCAATCAGCATTTGCGGGCCAAAAACGAAGAAGCCCACCGTAAAGAAACAAACCGCCAGCAGCGCGTAGTGGTGTACCGGCGCCAGCCAGAGCGCGGCGACGGAGACCATCAGCCCCAGCGTGAACAGTAAAATCATCGGCGCCCGCTGGCCGCTGAACAGCAGATCCGACCCCCATCCGGCGAACAGCGCGCCGAGCAGGCCGCCCGCTTCAAACAGCATCACCGTGGCGTTGGCGCTGAGCAGATTGACGCCGTGGCTCTCCGTCAGCCAGATGTTGCCCCAGTCGTTGAGCGCGATGCGGATCAGGTAGACCAGCACATAAGAGACGCCCAGCAGCCAGATCATCGGGTTCTTCAGCATCGTGGTGCGCAGCATCTGCCACAGCCCCATCGGCGGGCTTTGCCGCTCCTGGCGCAGCTCCAGCGGGTCGTTACGCCAGGCGCCCACCGACGGCAATCCCTCTTCGCGGGGCGTTCCTTTCAGGTGCAGCGTTAACCAGATGCCTGATGCCATGCTGATTATCCCCGGTGCCAGCATCGCCGCCTGCCAGCCCCACCAGTGGGCGGCAAAGGCGCTAATCAGCGGGATAATCGCCCCGCCGATGTTGATCGACATATTCCAGCAGCCCCACCAGAAGCCGCGTTCGTTGCGCGAGTACCAGTGGGTTAGCAGGCGGGCGCAGGGAGGCCAGCCCCAGCCCTGAAAAAATCCGTTCAGCGTCCAGACCGCCAGCAGCAGCGTCAGCGACTCGCCGAAGGCGAAAACCACGTTCAGCAGACCGGTGGCGAACAGGCCCGCGCCCATAAACCAGCGCTGCCCGTGGCTGTCGTGCCACAGCCCGGCGGTAAACTTCGACAGGCCGTAGGTCAGGTAAAACAGCGATCCCAGCAGGCCGATATCGCCTTTATCCAGACCCAGATCCGTTTGCAGCGCCGGCAGAACGTAGTTGACGCTTTTGCGCGTCAGGTAAAACGCCGCATACCCGATGACCATGTACATCAGCAGCTGCGGACGCAGCGTCCTGTAACGTTGATTAATGTCGGTTGCTGAGCGCATAGCCGTCTCCGTTTTGCTGACTATATGAAAGTGAAATCGAAAGGGGATGAGAGAAAGTCCGGAGTGACTAAGACTTTTTCCTGGTTAGCCGGCTGTTTGTTGCAAATTTGTGGGCAAGTTAACAATTACGCGTGTGCCGCGCTGCGACTCCAGCGTCAGCTCTCCGCCCAGGGCGCTGACCCGCTCACGCATGCCCTGAATGCCGAAGCCGGCCATTTTGTCGGGGCTGATGCCGATACCGTTGTCCTTCACCTCCAGGCGCAGCAGCGTCCCCTGCTGATACAGGGCAATGGCAACCTCGCTGGCGTCGGCGTGCTTACAGACGTTGTTAAGCAGCTCCTGCAGCAGCCGATAGAGGGTAAAACGTACCGTTTCGCTCTCCGGCGTGGCGGTGAGCCGGTAGTCAAAGCGGCAGCGGATACCGCGCTCGGCAAAGGCAAACTCATTGAGCAAATGGTGCAGCGCCTCTTTAAACGACAGCTCATCGAGGGCCGGCGGGCGTAGCTGGCGCAGCAGCTGGCGGGTGGAGTGGTGAATACGCCGGGCGAGATCGTTAATCTGGCTGGCGGCGGCCTGGGTTTGCGCAGGATCGCGCGCCCGCTTCACCAGCTGCGACTGGATCTGAATGGCGGTAATATTCTGGCCGATTTCGTCGTGCAGCTCGCGCGCCAGGCTTTTGCGCGTATCCTCTTCGGTATGGATCAGCTTTTCGGCCAGCGCCCGCCGCGCCGCCAGCTCCGCCTCCAGTCGCTGGCGGTAGTGGTGCAGGTTTTGCGCCAGGTGCTGCTGGCGGCTGATGGCAATGCCCAGCCCGATGCCGAGCAGCGCCTGGGTGGCCAGAAAAATCTCCAGCTCCACCAGGTTGCTGAATCCAACGCCAACCTGGCGGGCGATGGTGATCATCATGCTGCCCAGCAGGCCGGAAAGGACGCCGCCCTGCCAGCCGAACTTCCACGCCATCACCACGTTGGGCAGAAACACCACAATTAACAGCAGGCGCTCGATTTCCGGCGACAGTACCATCTGGGTGCCGATGCCGATGATAAAGAACAGGCTGCACCAGATGATCAATGAGGTGCGCAGCGGTGGATTATTGGTATCCAGTCCCAGCAGATGGTAGCGGTGCTGCTGGCGTAGGAATTCAAAAATCAGATAGACAAACGGCGTCAGCAGCACCCCGCCGGTAAACGAGGCCAGGCCGAGCATCATCGCCGGGCTTTTCACAAACGGCGAGAGCAGGGCGGTGTTGAGCAGCGCGCTGGCGGTAACCGTGGCCAGCAGCAGCGTCAGCCGCTGCCAGTAAAGGGGAAAGCGGTGCCAGAACTGTTGGGCGAGGCCGGCGGGAAGCAGGCCGATCAACGGCGCGGCCAGCAGAATATAGCCGTTCAGCAGCTGTTCGCCGTGCAGCCAGAGCAGCATCAGCACCGGAGGCAGCACCAGCGCGGGCCAGTAGCGGCGCGAAAGCAGGATCAGCAGCGCCAGATAGACGCCGTGCGGCAGGAACAGCGCCGCCTGCTGGCCGTTATGGGTCAGGTAAAATCCGAGCGTCCACAGCATCAGCCAGCCGCTTCCCCAGGCCAGCACGATGAACAGCGAGATGACGCTGTGGCGAAGGCTGCGCGACATTAATGACCCGCCAGCAGCTGGTGGTCGAGGGCGAAATGGACCAGATCAATGGTGCTGTGACACTGTAGTTTGCCCAGCACGTTGGCGCGATGGACGTGAACCGTTTTGTGGCTGAGCTCGAGCTTAAAGGCGATCTCCTTGACGCTGTCGCCTTTAACCAGCAAATCAAATACTTCGCGTTCACGCGGGGTGAGCACTTCCAGCACCTGCGCCGGTTGTTCTCCGCCGCGCAGCGCCCGCAGCGCATCGGCGCACAGGTAGTGTCCGCCCATACCGATGGAACGCACCGCCTGGACCAACTCTTCCGGGCCGCAGCGTTTGGTCAAATAGCCGCTGGCGCCGGCATCAAGCGCGCTCTGCACGAAGGTGGGGGTGTCGTAAATACTGAGAATAATGGCGCGGAACTGCGGCTTTTGCGCGCGCAGGCGCTTTAGCAGGCTCAGGCCGTTCTCATCCGGCATGGCGATATCCATGACCGCCACGTCGACGTCGTCGCGCAGCAGCGCCGGCCAGGCTTCCGCCGCGCGGCTGAACTGGCCAACCACCTCAAGATCTTCTTCGAGGCTGAGTAACTGCGCAAAGCCTGAACGCACCACCACATGGTCATCGACCAGCACCACTCGAATCATGTTTCTTCTCTCTCAGCGCATTATGGTTCTATGATGCCTGCCGCCGCTGCGCTGGCAATCAATCAGGCGCAGTTATGCAACGAATGTAACAAAATCGCAATACACTTCATCCTTCAAGCTGCCTCTTTGTTGGCTTCGTTTGCCCGCCCCGGTCACTGACTTGTGTCAGCTCCCGGGGACGAACAACCTTGCCGCCTCGATGCAGCATGAATGATTTTGTGTATAAGCATTGCCGATTTTTTTCTAAAAACGCTTTGTTCTTAGCAAGAATTTTTAATTACTTCATCAAACGCATCGCGCCGGAAATACTGCACCCATAACAACTATGGGAAGCAGACACTATGGCACTTAAATCGCGTATCACACTCATTGCCGCGCTGGCGCTGGCGGCGTTCCAGGCTCAGGCGGTCAACGTTACCGTGGCGTATCAGACCTCCGCCGAGCCGGCGAAAGTCGCCCAGGCGGACAACACCTTCGCCAAAGCGAGCGGGGCGACCGTCGACTGGCGCAAGTTTGACAGCGGCGCGAGCATCGTGCGGGCGCTGGCTTCCGGCGACGTGCAGATCGGCAACCTCGGCTCCAGCCCGCTGGCGGTCGCCGCCACCCAGCAGGTGCCGATTGAAGTCTTTCTGCTGGCCTCAAAGCTCGGTAACTCCGAAGCGCTGGTAGTGAAGAAGAGCATCACCAAACCGCAGGACCTGATCGGCAAACGCATCGCCGTGCCATTTATCTCTACGACTCACTACAGCCTGCTGTCGGCGCTGAAGCACTGGGGGATTAAACCGGGGCAGGTGCAGATCCTCAACCTGCAGCCGCCGGCGATTATTGCCGCCTGGCAGCGTGGCGACATTGATGGCGCCTACGTCTGGGCGCCGGCGGTTAACGCGCTGGAAAAAGACGGCACGGTTCTCACCGACTCGTCGCAGGTGGGCGAGTGGGGCGCGCCGACGCTGGACGTGTGGGTGGTACGCAAAGACTTTGCCGAAAAGCATCCTGACATCGTCAAAGCCTTCGCCAAAAGCGCCATTGACGCGCAGCAGCCCTATATCGCCAACCCGGATGAGTGGCTGAAGCAGCCGGAGAACATCAGCAAGCTGGCGCGCTTAAGCGGCGTACCGGAAGCCGACGTCCCGGGGCTGGTGAAAGGCAATACCTACCTGACCGCCGCCCAGCAGGCGCAGGAGCTGAACGGGCCGGTGAATAAAGCCATCATCGACACCGCTAAATTCCTGAAAGAGCAGGGCAAAGTGCCCGCCGCCGGTAGCGACTACAGCCAGTACGTCACCGACCGTTTTGTGAAGTAAAGGAGGTCATGATGCTGCAAATCTCGCATCTTTCCGCCGATTACGGCGGTAAACCGGCGCTGGCGGATATCAACCTGACGCTGGACAGCGGCGAACTGCTGGTGGTCCTGGGGCCCTCCGGCTGCGGTAAAACCACGCTGCTGAACCTGATTGCCGGATTCGTGCCTTATCAGCACGGCAGCATCACCCTTGAAGGCCAGCGGGTTGAAGGGCCGGGCGCCGATCGCGGCGTGGTGTTTCAGCATGAAGGGCTGCTGCCGTGGCGCAACGTGCAGGATAACGTCGCGCTCGGGCTGCAGCTGGCCGGGGTCGACAAAACGCAGCGCCGGGCAACCGCCGCGCAGATGCTAAAAAAAGTGGGCCTCGAAGGGGCGGAAAAGCGCTTTATCTGGCAGCTCTCCGGCGGCCAGCGCCAGCGGGTAGGCATTGCCCGCGCGCTGGCGGCCAACCCGCAGCTGCTGCTGCTCGACGAGCCGTTTGGCGCGCTGGATGCCTTTACCCGCGAGCAGATGCAAACCCTGTTGCTCAGCCTGTGGCATGAGACCGGTAAGAAGGTGCTGCTGATCACCCACGATATCGAAGAGGCGGTGTTTATGGCCACCGAACTTGTACTGCTCTCGCCGGGGCCGGGCCGGGTGCTCGAACGGCTGCCGCTCGATTTTGGCCGCCGCTTCGTCGCCGGTGAATCCTGCCGCAGCATTAAATCGGACCCGCGGTTTATCGAACAGCGCGAATACGTCCTCAGCCGGGTATTTGAACAACGGGAGGCTTTCTCATGAGCGTGGTCATCAATGACAAACCGCGTCAGCGGGGGCTGAAGTGGCGCTGGCCGCTCTCGCGTCAGCTCAGCCTGAGCGTGGCGACCCTGGCGGTACTGCTGGCTATCTGGTGGGCCGTTGCCGCCCTGCAGCTGATTAGTCCGCTGTTTCTGCCGCCGCCGGGACAGGTATTGCAGAAACTTATCACTATTGCCGGTCCGCAGGGTTTTATGGACGCCACCCTCTGGCAGCACCTGGCGGCGAGCCTGACGCGTATCGTTATCGCGCTGCTGGCGGCGGTACTGCTCGGCGTGCCGGTGGGGATCGCCATGGGGCTGAGCCCCACGGTGCGCGGGATCCTCGACCCGCTGATCGAGCTTTATCGCCCGGTGCCGCCGCTGGCCTATTTACCGCTGATGGTGATCTGGTTCGGCATCGGCGAGACCTCGAAGATCCTGCTGATCTACCTGGCGATATTCGCGCCGGTGGCGATGTCGGCGCTGGCGGGGGTTAAGAGCGCCCAGCAGGTGCGCATTCGCGCCGCGCAATCTTTAGGGGCCAGCCGGGCGCAGGTGCTGTGGCTGGTGATCCTGCCCGGCGCGCTGCCGGAGATCCTCACCGGCCTGCGCATTGGGCTCGGCGTGGGCTGGTCGACGCTGGTGGCCGCGGAGCTGATTGCCGCCACCCGCGGGTTAGGTTTTATGGTGCAGTCCGCCGGTGAGTTCCTCGCCACCGACGTGGTGCTGGCCGGGATCGCGGTGATTGCCATCATCGCCTTTTTACTGGAACTGGGGCTGCGCGCGCTGCAGCGTCGCCTGACGCCCTGGCATGGAGAAGTACAATGAGCGAACGTTTAAGCATTACCCCGCTGGGGCCGTATATTGGCGCGCAGATATCCGGTGTCGACATCACTCGCCCGCTGAGCGACAACCAGTTTGAGCAGCTGTATCACGCGGTGCTGCGTCACCAGGTAGTGTTCCTGCGTGAGCAAAACATCACTCCCGAGCAGCAGCGGGATCTCGCCCTGCGCTTTGGCGACCTGCATATTCATCCGGTCTATCCGCACGCGCCCGGCGTGGATGAGATTATCGTGCTCGATACCCACGACGATAACCCGCCAGATAACGATAACTGGCACACCGATGTCACCTTTATTGAGACGCCGCCCGCCGGGGCGATCCTCGCGGCAAAAGAGCTGCCGTCAACCGGCGGCGATACCCTATGGACCAGCGGCATTGCGGCCTATGAGGCGCTCTCCGCGCCTTTGCGCCAGCTGTTAAGCGGCCTGCGCGCGGAGCATGATTTTCGCAAATCGTTTCAGGAGTACAAATACCGCAAAAGCGAAGAGGAGCATCAGCGCTGGCTGGAGGCGGTCGCGAAAAATCCGCCGCTGCTGCATCCGGTGGTGCGCACCCATCCGGTGACCGGGAAGCAGGCGCTGTTTGTCAATGAGGGCTTTACCACCCGCATCGTCGACGTCACGGAGAAAGAGAGCGAGGCGCTGCTCGGCTTCCTGTTTGCTCACGTTACTAAACCGGACTTCCAGGTGCGCTGGCGCTGGCAGCCGAACGACGTGGCGATTTGGGATAACCGCGTCACCCAGCACTACGCCAACGCCGATTACCTGCCGCAGCGGCGCATTATGCACCGGGCGACGATTCTCGGGGATAAACCCTATTATCGGGCGGGGTAATGCTTGTAGCCCGGCCGCGCGCCGTGGAGAACATCGGGAAGCGGTATTGCACGTGGCTTCCCGGAGGCGGCGCTTAACGCGCCTGTCCGGGCTACCGGTCCGCAGAAAGCGGTAAACCCGTAGCCCGGCTAAGGCGCAATGCGCCGCAAGTCGGGAAAAGGCTTTTATGCCGATTTTTGCACGTCCAGATGTACCCCAATATAGCGCTGATAGCGGTTCGCCTTCAGGTAGGTCAAGTCCACCAGCACCAGACCATCCACGCAGTTGTTGAAATCCGGGTCGCTGCCGAAATCGATAAACTGTACGCCGCCCGGCTCGCAAACTTCCGAGTACTGCTTATACAGCGGCGGGATCGCGCAGCCGAGGTTGCCGAGCAGGGACTTCAGCCGCGCCAGATCGTCGTTGTAATCTTCTCCGCCAAACTGCGCCAGCACATCGGGCAGCGAGGCCGGATAAGGGCGACGCGACTCCGCCAGCGGATGCGTCGCCGGGAACCACAGTCGATAGAACGCGACCAGCAGATCGCGCGCCGACGGCGGTAGCCCGCCGGAAATCGACACCGGGCCGAACAGATAGCGATAGTGCGGATAGCGCGCCAGATACGCGCCGATGCCGGACCACAGGTAGTCCAGTCCGCGGCGGCCCCAGTAGCGCGGCTGGATAAAGCTGCGCCCCAGCTCAATTCCGTGCTGCAGAATATCGTCCATGCGCGCGTCGTAATGGAACAGGCTGTAGCTGTAGACGCCGTTCAGGCCGCGCTTTTCCAGCTGCATCGCGGTCGGCATAAAGCGATAAGCGCCGACGATTTCCAGGTCTTCTTCATCCCACAGAATCAGATGCAGATAGTCGTCGTCGTAACCGTCAACGTCGCGACGTTTGCCGCTGCCTTCGCCCACCGCGCGGAAGGCGATTTCCCGCAGGCGGCCCAGTTCGCGCAGCACCGGCGCATCTTCCTGGCCGCGGCGCTGCCAGAGATAAATCACTTTGCCATCCGCCGTGCGCCCCAGCGTTTCCGCCCGTCCCAGTTCGCGCTTGAGCAGGGCGCGGTCTTCGGGTCGGGCAATAGCGCTTTCGCTTTTAAATACGCCGGGCTGCCCTTTTGCCAGCAGCTCCAGGTGGCGATAGCAGCGTTCGGTCAGCTCGCGAACAGAGCGCTGAGGATCGAACCAGCTTGACCAGGCAATCTGTTGGCCGAAATTAACCGGCAGGCTGCCGTTGCGGCGGCGAAACATTTGCTGCATCAGCAGCAGCAGCGGCAGGCTATCGGAAATCAGCGTGCTGGCGTAAAACAGCGCGCTGTTGCGCGCGCGGATCCACGCCGGCAGCAGCGGGGCGCGGTATTTCGCCGCCAGCTTAATAAATCCGGAGTGCCATTTTTTATCGCGGATACCGCGCCGGGTGAGGCGTGAAACTTCACCCGCCGGGAAGAAAATCAGCACGCCGCCGTTTTGCAGCTGCTGGTCCATCTGCTGCAGCGCCGCTTTGGCGGTTCGGCCGTTGATATTATCGACCGGAATAAACAGCGAGCTCAGCGGTTCAAGGTGGGTCAGCATGCGGTTGGTGACTACTTTGACGTCGCGGCGCACGCGGGACACCGCGTAGAGCAGGGCCAGGCCGTCAAGCGTACCGGTGGGGTGGTTGGCGATAATGACCAGAGGGCCATGTTCGGGGATTTGTTCGAGATCGTGCGCCGGGATAGCGCAGCGGATATTAAGATGTTCGAGCACCTGTTCGACCGTATCCAGTCCTTTCAGGTGATGATGACGCGCGGCAAACTGCTGAAACTCTTCCTCATGCAGGAGCTTTTTCAGCACCTTTTTCTGCCAGAGCGCTGGCTTTGCCTGAGGCCACAGGTCATCGATGACATTGTCGAGACTAAACATAGCGGCACCTCCTCCGTCCTGCCCAGACAGTAGAAGGCGCAGATGTCGCTCAGATTACAGTTGAGTGAAGATTTGGGATATTTCCCCGGGTTGCGGCTGGCGCCTTACCCGGGCTACCGGCCCACAGACGGTGGTGAACCCGTAGCCCCGGTAAGCGCAGCGCGACCGGGGGAAGCCTGGCAATGAACCCGGCAACCGGAGCAGATCGTAGCCCCGGTAAGCGTAGCGCGACCGGGGGGTTACTGGCGTTCGCCGCACAAAAAATCGTGAATTTCGCCACCCCAATTAACGGGATATAGATATAACCCGCGCCGTACATCCCGGTGAAAGGTTGAAAAAGGCCAATCACAAACCTGTCGTACCCAACCGTGTTTTACAGGATTAATGTAGGTGTAATCGATATGCCGGCGGTAGTCTTCTTCATCGCGGATTGCATGTTCCCAGAAACGCGGTTGCCAGACATTTTCTTGTTTTAATGCTTTGCTAAAGCAACCTTTTATGTCCCGCCATCTGGCGGAGAAATCGCTATCGTCTCCGGGTAATGTCCAGATGCAATGAAGATGTTCAGGAAGGATAACCCATGCATCAATGTAAAAGGGTTTTCGCCGTTTGATGGTGAGGATGGCGTGACGTAAAGTTCCGATGTGCTCGGTCAGAAGTCTGCTTTTTCGGTTTCGCAAATTAACTGTAAAAAACCAGGTTCCACCCTTCAGGTAATAACGACGGTAGGCCACCATGCAGCGCTCCTTTGCAAAAGATAACGTCTTAAGCGGCAGGGTAGAGTCGGGGTAACAGTGTGGCAAGAATCTAAAGAAAATGGTGGAAAGAGTCTCGCAACTTTTTGCAGCAGAGGAATTCCCCGGGTTGCGGCTGACGCCTTACCCGGGCTACCGGAGCAGGTTTGTAGCCCCGGTAAGCGTAGCGCGACCGGGGAACGGTAATAGCCGAATTAACGCAGGATTTTCTTTTCGGCGAGATCGAGGGCGAAGTAGCTGAAGATCAGATCCGCACCGGCGCGTTTAATCGCGCCGAGGCTTTCCAGCACCACTTTCTCTTCATCTATAGCGCCGGCCTGGGCGGCGAACTTAATCATCGCGTATTCACCGCTCACCTGGTACGCGCCGAGCGGCAGGTTGGTGCGCTCGCGCAGATCGCGCAGGATATCGAGATAGGGACCGGCCGGTTTGACCATCAGGCAGTCGGCGCCCTGGGCTTCGTCCAGCAGCGATTCGCGAATCGCTTCGCGGCGGTTCATCGGGCTCATCTGATAGGTTTTACGATCGCCTTTCAGCGCGGTACCCGCGGCTTCGCGGAACGGACCATAGAACGATGAAGCGAACTTAGTGGAGTAGGACATAATCGCCGTATCGGTAAATCCGGCGGCGTCCAGCGCCTGGCGAATGGCCTGCACCTGGCCGTCCATCGCGGCGGACGGGGCGATAAAATCCGCGCCTGCGGCAGCGGCGACCACCGCCTGCTTACCGAGGTTGCTAAGGGTTAAATCGTTATCGACACCGTGGTCGCACAGCACGCCGCAGTGGCCGTGGGAGGTGTATTCGCAGAAACAGGTGTCGGACATTACGATCATCTCCGGCACCGCCTCTTTACAGATGCGGGACATGCGCGCTACCAGGCCGTTTTCGTTCCAGGTATCGCTGCCAACGGCATCGGTATGATGGGAAATGCCGAAGGTCATCACCGAACGGATACCGGCGTTGGCAATGCGCTCGATTTCGCGCGCCAGGTGTCTTTCCGGAATACGCATCACGCCGGGCATCGCTTCGATGGCTTTGTAATCGTCGATTTCTTCTTCAACAAAGATCGGCAACACCAGGTCGTTCAAACTCAGTGTTGTCTCTTCAAACATGGCACGTAGCGAAGCGGACTTGCGCAGTCGGCGCGGGCGAGTGATTAAATCTGTCATGGTTTGCCTGATTTTGTGAAATGAAAAAAGCGAGTTTACCTCAATTGGCGGCGGGATGTTTCGCCAAAACGATCCTTATCTATCGTCGGCAAAACATCCCAACAGGTTACTGGCTGGCGGTCTCAATCCCGGGGCGGTCGCCGCTTAATTCGCTGACCAGCTCGTTGACGCCATCGCTCATGTTGTTGAAACGCGTCAATGAAGAGCGGGTGACCACCACAAAGGCGCCGACGTTAGCCTGCGGGTTCATCGCCATGTAGGTGATAAAACCGCCGCCGCCGCCGGTCTTCTGAATAATGCCCGGCTGGCCGTTTTTCGGCTTCATGTAGACCCAGCCGAGACCCAGCGCATCGGCTTTGCCCGGCACGTCCATCCCGATCACCCTCGTCAGCTGGCTGCGCTGATAAATGAGCGTCTGCATCCGGTCCGCCTGCTGCCCGCGGGTGAAGAAATCGGAAGAGAGGAACTGCTGCATCCAGCGCATCATATCGCCAGGCGTGGAGTAAACGCCGCCGCTGCCGATGGCCGCCAGCGTATTGTTGCACGGGCTGGCCCCTTTCTCCGGGATCATCAGGCGCCGGCACTGATCGGGCGAAGGCGTAAAGGTGGTGTCTTTCATCCCCAGCGGACGGGTAATCTGCTCTTCAAACAGCTGCGGCCAGGGCTTGCCCGCGGCGGTAGAGAGCGCATCGGCCAGTAAATCGAACGCCAGATTGGAATAGGCGGCCTGCGAACCCGGCGCGGCTTTTAACGTTGCCGTGGAGAGCCAGTTCCAGCGCTGCTGGCGCGTCGGCCAGACGAACACCGGACGATGCGCCGCGCCGCCGGGCTGCTCGCGCGGCAGGGCGCTGGTATGGGTCGCCAGATTCACCAGCGTAATGGGCGCTCCCTGATATGTCGGCACGCGCGCGCCCGGCGGAGCGTATTTGCTCAGCGGATCGTTGAGCTTCACCACGCCCTGGTCGAGAAGTTTGACCAGCATTTCGCTGGTCATCAGCTTGCTCAGGGAGGCGATGCGAATCACCGAATCGAGCTGCGGGTGCTCATTATTGCCCGGGCGCGTCTCGCCGAAGCTGCGGAATACGCGCTGGTTACCATCGATAACCACCAGCGCCATGCCGATCGCGCCGCTGCCGTAGTAGATATGGTTAGCGTAACGGTCGACAACATCCGCAGCGAATTCCGGGTCGACGCTCGGCTGCGCGGCCTGGGCCGATGTCAACGACGCCGCGCACAGCGCAGCAAAAATGAGCAGACTACGTTTCAACGGGGGCATCCATCATGGTGAAGAAAAATATAGAGCGTATTTATACTACGAAGCGCCGCCGAGCAAAGCGCTAATAACGCCATTCTGTGCGGAAAAACGTAACCTGGCGTAAAAAATCCTTTTTTTGCTTTCGGATAGCGGCTTTCGCCTGCGGGCGCGTATGATATTCGTTTTGGCTAAACATGGGTGGCAAGAGACGATGGCGGCGAAACGGGTAGTGATGGTAGTGGATATGCAAAACGGCGTTTTCGCGACGCCGCGTATTGAGCGCGAGCGCTGCGCGGCGCAAATTAACCGCCTGATAAACGCCGCGGATACCGTTATCTTCATTCAGCACTGCGAAGAGGGCGGTCTGGAAGAGGGGAGCGAAGGTTTTGCTTTGCTGCCTGAACTGCACCAGCCGGCAGGCGCGTTGTTCGTGACCAAGACCGCCTGCGACGCCTTTTACCGCACCCGCCTGGAAGAGGTGCTGCGCGAACATCACATCACGCAGTTTGTGATTTGCGGCTGCGCCACCGACTACTGCGTAGATACCACCATCAAAAACGGCGCCAGCCGGGGCTATGCGATTACCGTCGCTGAAGATGCCCATACCACAGCCAACCGCCCGGCGGCGCAGGCCGTCACGCTGATCGCCCACTACAACGAGGTGTGGCGTACGCTGACCGTTCCGGACAATCCTTTACAGGTGCAATCGACAGAAACAATTCTGAACGGATGGTCGGCGAACTAAGCTGCTGATATCCGGTCTCATCATCCGCCCACTTTGCTTCGCTGCGACGGCTTTGCGGCGGGCGTCTTTGTGGTACACAGCACAGCAAAACGAAAAAGAAGTTAGCAGGAGAGCATGATGTTTAAATCCTTTTTCCCCAAACCGGGGCCGTTTTTTATTTCTGCCTTTATCTGGTCGCTGCTGGCGGTGATCTTTTGGCAGGCGGGCGGCGGCGACTGGCTGCTGCGGGTCACCGGCGCATCTCAGGATGTGGCGATTAGCGCGGCGCGCTTTTGGTCGCTCAATTACCTGGTGTTCTACGCGTTCTACGTATTCTGCGTGGGCGTTTTCGCCCTCTTTTGGTTTATTTACAGCCCCCACCGCTGGCAGTACTGGTCGATCCTTGGCACCTCGCTGATTATTTTCGTCACCTGGTTTCTGGTCGAGGTTGGGGTGGCGATAAACGCCTGGTACGCCCCGTTCTACGATCTTATTCAGGCCGCGCTGGTGACGCCGCATAAGGTCAGCATTAACCAGTTTTATCAGGAGATTGGCATCTTTCTCGGCATCGCGCTTATCGCGGTGGTCATCGGGGTGATGAACAACTTCTTCGTCAGCCACTACGTTTTCCGCTGGCGTACCGCCATGAACGAACACTATATGGCGCACTGGCAGCATCTGCGCCATATCGAAGGCGCCGCGCAGCGTGTGCAGGAAGATACCATGCGCTTTGCTTCCACCCTGGAGAGCATGGGCGTCAGCTTCCTTAACGCGGTGATGACCCTTATCGCCTTCCTGCCGGTGCTGGTGACGCTCTCCGCGCACGTCCCGGATTTACCGATTGTCGGCCACCTGCCTTACGGCCTGGTGATTGCCGCCATCATCTGGTCGTTAATGGGTACCGGCCTGCTGGCGGTGGTGGGGATCAAGCTGCCCGGCCTGGAGTTCAAAAACCAGCGCGTTGAGGCCGCCTATCGTAAAGAGCTGGTGTACGGCGAAGATGACGCCAACCGCGCGACGCCGCCGACGGTGCGTGAGCTGTTTGGCGCCGTGCGCCGCAACTATTTCCGCCTCTATTTCCACTACATGTATTTCAATATCGCCCGTATTCTTTATCTGCAGGTGGATAACGTTTTCGGTTTGTTCCTGCTGTTTCCGTCGATTGTTGCCGGTACGATTACGCTGGGCCTGATGACCCAGATCACCAACGTCTTTGGCCAGGTTCGCGGTTCGTTCCAGTATCTGATTAGCTCATGGACTACACTGGTTGAGCTGATGTCTATCTACAAACGTCTGCGCAGCTTCGAGCGCGAGCTGGATGGCAAAGAGCTGCAGACCGTGACGCAAACATTAAGTTGATCAACGCAAGGATGAACCATGCCGGTAGCGCAATCCAGAATCACTTCTCTCACCCTGACGCTACTGGCAGGGATTGTCCTAAGCGCCTGCTCCAGCAAGCCGGAGCCGGAGCTGAAAAAGGGCGAAAAGGCGATTGATGTTGCCGCGGTGGTGCGGCAGAAAATGCCCGCCAGCGTGAAAGATCGCGAGGCATGGGCGCAGGCCATCGCCAAAACCTTTGCCAGCCAGAAGCTGGCGCCGACGGAAGAGAACGTCTGTTCGGTGCTGGCGGTGGCGCAGCAGGAGTCCAACTATCAGGCCGACCCGGCGGTGCCGGGGCTGAATAAAATCGCCTGGCAGGAGATTGACCGCCGGGCGGAGAAAATGCATATCCCGGTTTTTCTGGTGCATACCGCGCTGAAAATCAAATCGCCCAACGGCAAAAGCTATAGCGAACGCCTCGATAGCGTGAAAACCGAAAAGCAGCTGAGCGCGATTTTCGATGATTTTATCGGCATGGTGCCGATGGGGCAGAAGCTGTTCGGCTCGCTGAACCCGGTGCATACCGGCGGCCCGATGCAGGTCAGCATCGCCTTCGCCGAGCAGCATACCGACGGCTACCCGTGGAAAATCGACGGTACCGTGCGCCAGGAGGTGTTCAGCCTGCGCGGCGGTCTGTGGTTCGGCACCTATCATCTGTTGAATTATCCGGCGAACTACAGCGTGCCGCTGTACCGTTTTGCCGATTTCAACGCCGGATGGTACGCCAGCCGTAACGCCGCCTTCCAGAACGCCGTCTCTAAAGCGACGGGCGTGAAGCTGGCGCTGGATGGCGATTTGATTCGCTACGATAGCGACGAGGCCGGAACCACCGAACTGGCGGTGCGTCGGTTATCCTCACAGCTGGCAATGAGCGATGATGATATCCATCGTCAGTTAAAGAAGGGCGATACCCTGGCGTTTGAAGAGAGCGATCTCTATAAGCAGGTGTTTCGCATTGCCGATAAGAAAGCCGGCAAAACGCTCCCGCGGGAGGTGCTGCCGGGCATTCAGCTTGAGAGCCCGAAAATCACCCGTAACCTGACGACCGCCTGGTTTGCCAAACGCGTTGACGACCGGCGGGCCAGCTGTATGGCGCGCCGTTAGCGGCGGCTGCGCCAGCGGAATATCAGCCCAGGAATACCAATGAGCACGCAGCCCGCCAGGAAGGGAATCAGGCCGAACAGGGTACCGACCACCAGGCTAATCTCGACCCGCGGGCGGCTGCTGTCCTGCATTTGAATCAGATGCTCAAAAACGCCGGGCGCGTGGATCAGCATACTCAGCATTTGCGCACCGGCCCAGAAGCAAAACAGCACAAACAGAGCGTAAGCGATGTTGCTGCCGGTGAGAGAGCCCCTCTTTTTGCCGCCGTTGACGGTCTTTGCAAAGGTGAACTCTGCCATCTTGACCTCCGTACTTCACTTTCTTGCCGTTTTTTCCACGGCGACGTAGAGGGTAATTCTGGCAACGAAGGGGGGATTTCAGTATCAGATTGCTGGTAATTTCCGCCCAGGAATATTCCTGATTTCATCGGGTTGTGAGTTTGCTACAAATTTGTGAAATTTAGACCGATATCGCAATGTGCGACAATTCTCAACGCCGCTACAGACCCGCGGTGGCGGCTATGCGAAGATGCTTTTTTTGTTGTCGGAGTGGTTATGAAACTCACGGAAAAAATCCGCCGAGATTGGCACTACTACGCGGTAGCGCTGGGGTTAATTTTTATTATGAATGGCGTGGTCGGGCTGCTCGGGTATGAAACCGAAGGCTGGCGTTCTTACGCGGTTGGGCTGGTGACGTGGGTCATTAGCTTCTGGATTGCCGGGTTTATTATTCGCCGCCGCCCGGCAGAGGAAGCGTGAACCGGAGGTGGTGAACCCGTAGCCCGGCTAAGCGCAGCGCGAGCCGGGAAGATTCCGGGCTGATACATCAACCCCGGCGCACTCCCCGGGTCGCGGCCTAAACGCTTACCCGGGCTTAATTCATCGATGTTTTCAGCGCCCGATCGGCGGCGTGACGCTCAAGCGCCAGCTCAATCAGGCGGCTAATCAGGCTGGTATAGTCCAGACCGCTGGCCTGCCATAGCTTCGGATACATGCTGATGTTGGTGAAGCCCGGCAGCGTATTGATTTCGTTAATCACCACGTCGTTATCGGCGGTCAGGAACACATCGACGCGCGCCATCCCGCAGCAGCCGAGGGTCTGATAGGCGCGAACGGCGATATCGCGAATTTTATCGTTTACATCGCTGTCGATGGCCGCCGGAACCACCACCTTCGCGCCCTGATCGTCAATGTACTTGGTGTCATAGGCGTAGAATTCGCTGTTGAGGACGATTTCACCGCAGGTGCTGGCCTGGGGATTATCGTTGCCCAATACCGCGCACTCGATCTCACGCCCTTTAATCCCCTGTTCAACCACCACTTTATGGTCAAATTCGAAGGCCAGGGCGACGGCCTGCTGATACTGCTCTTCGCTGTTGACCTTGCTGACGCCCACCGAGGAGCCCTGGTTCGCCGGTTTGACGAACAGCGGCATGCCCAGCTTCGCCTGCACTTCGGCAAAGCTCACCTGATGACGGTTGGCGCGGGTCAGGGTAATAAAAGGCGCAATCGACAGCCCGGCATCGCGCAGCAGACGCTTGGTCACGTCTTTGTCCATGCAGGCGGCGGAGCCGAGGACGTCGGAGCCGACGAAGGGCAGGTTAGCCATCCGCAGCATACCCTGCAGAGAACCATCTTCCCCAAGGGTGCCGTGAACAATCGGGAAAATGACGTCGATGGCCGCCAGCGGCTGGCCGCTATCGGCGTTAATCAGCTGCTGCGCTTCGCGTCCGGGAATTTGCGCCAGGGTAATATCGGATGGGCGCAGGGCAATATGGGCGGGGTCCTGCGGATTGAGCAGATAGTTGCTGGCGTCGTTGATATGCCACTGCCCCTGCTTATCAATCCCCAGCAAAACGACGTCGAAGCGCGTTTTGTCGATGGCTTCCACGATATTTTTCGCTGACTGTAGCGATACTTCATGTTCTGCCGACTTACCGCCGAAAACGATCCCAACCCTCATCTTAGCCATTTCAACTTCCATCATGATTACATCAAAGGGCATAACATAGCATGTGAAACGGCCGCCTGGCTGCCATAATATTCACCGGGTAAAGCATTGGGAGGCAGCGCGTGAAAGGAAAAGGGCTTATCGTTCTGTTGGCGCTGCTGGCGGCCGGATATTACGGCTATCGTTATCTTCCCGCGCACTATAACCCGCTGGCGCCGCTGCGTCTGGAGGATCCGCCGGGGTTCATCACCCACTATAAGCTGCGGCGATTGACGCCCGGACAGTGCGCCAACCTGCTGAAGGAAGCGAATCAGCGAAATCTCATCACCAGCCGGGCGGTGGCCGATAGCGGGGGAGAGTGCCCCCTGCAAAACGTGGTTCGGGTACGCGATTTTGGCGCGGTAAAGCTTAGCAGCAGCTTCCTCGCCAGCTGCCCGCTGGCGTTAAGCAGCGCGCTGTATCTGCAACAGCAGGCGAAACCGCTGACTCGGCGGATGCTGGGGCAAGAGCTCCGCCAGGTCGACCATTTTGGCAGCTATGCCTGCCGTAATATTTACCATCGTCAGAACGCGCGGCGCAGCGAGCACGCTACCGCGGAGGCGCTGGATATCAGCGGCTTTCGTTTGGCCGATGGCCGACGCATCAGCGTGCTGAAAGGGTGGCCCGATGCGCAGTATCACCCCTGGCTACAGGCGTTACTGGCCGGCGGTTGCAGCTATTACGGCAACGCTTTAGGGCCGGACTATAACGCGGCCCATGCGAACCATTTTCACCTCGGTATGCGCGGCCAGGGGTTCTGTTTCTGAGCATAACTCGCTGTATACCACGCTTTTCACCATGAAATTATTCGCAATAGGGCAATCTGGTGTCATAAAACACTAAACTCGCCGTCAGCGCATCTCTGGTAGTACGTCGGACAGGGGAAATTGCTAAGCTAGTTAATAATTGCCAAAAAATTAATGAATACGCGTAGTTATGGAATCCTGGAAGGTTAATCTTATCTCCGTCTGGTTTGGCTGTTTTTTTACCGGCCTGGCCATCAGCCAAATTCTTCCCTTTTTGCCGCTGTACGTTTCCCAACTGGGCGTGACCTCGCATGAAGCGTTATCCATGTGGTCGGGCCTGACGTTTAGCGTCACTTTTCTGGTGTCGGCGATTGTCTCGCCGATGTGGGGGAGCCTCGCCGACCGCAAAGGGCGCAAGCTGATGCTGCTGCGCGCCTCGCTGGGGATGGCCATCGCCATTTTACTTCAGGCGTTCGCCACCAACGTCTGGCAGCTGTTTATCCTGCGCGCGGTGATGGGACTGACTTCCGGCTATATTCCCAACGCCATGGCGCTGGTGGCGTCTCAGGTTCCGCGCGAGCGTAGCGGCTGGGCGCTGAGCACGCTGTCGACGGCGCAGATCAGCGGCGTGATTGGCGGGCCGCTGCTCGGCGGTTTCCTGGCCGACCACGTCGGTTTGCGCGCCGTATTTATCATCACCGCGATTTTGCTGACCGTAAGCTTCCTGGTGACGCTGTTTCTGATTAAAGAGGGCGCCCGGCCGCAGGTCACGAGGGCGGAGCGGCTGAGCGGCAAGGCGGTATTTGCCTCGCTGCCCTATCCGGGACTGGTGATCAGCCTGTTTTTCACCACTCTGGTGATCCAACTTTGCAACGGCTCAATCGGCCCGATTCTGGCGCTGTTTATCAAGTCGATGGCGCCGGATAGCAATAACATCGCCTTTCTCGCCGGCATGATCGCCGCCGTGCCGGGCGTGTCGGCGCTGATTTCGGCTCCCCGTCTGGGGAAACTGGGCGACAGGATCGGCACCTCGCGGATCCTGCTGGCGACGCTGTGCTGCGCGGTGGTGATGTTCTTTGCCATGTCGTTCGTTACCACCCCATTCCAGCTTGGCGTCCTGCGTTTCCTGCTCGGTTTTGCCGATGGGGCGATGCTGCCGGCGGTGCAAACGCTTCTGCTCAAATACTGCAGCGACAGCGTCACCGGGCGTATTTTCGGCTATAACCAGTCGTTTATGTATCTTGGCAACGTGGCCGGGCCGCTGATCGGCGCGTCGGTCTCGGCCATGGCCGGCTTCCGCTGGGTGTTTATCGCGACGGCGGTTATTGTCCTGATCAATATCTGGCAGCTGGCCATTATGCTGCGCCGCAGCCGCCGTCCTGCGGCTTAATTCCGCTCTTTCTCCTCGGCCGCGATGGATGCGACAGCGTCAGTAGCGGCCTCGGTGTTCCTTAAGCTTTAAATGTATCACCGATCACAAAACGATCATTTTCCCCTCTCATCCTCTTCTATTCCTGACTGTTACGCGTATACAGTTACGCGTAACAGTTATTGAAAAAGAGGTTTTATGCGAAATTTATTTGATTTGTCAGGGAAGCGCGCGCTGATCACCGGATCCGCTCAGGGGATTGGCCATCTGCTGGCCGGCGGCCTGGCGGAGTACGGCGCGGAGATCATCATCAACGACCGCACCCAGGCGCGCGCGGACCAGGCGGCGCAGGCGCTGGTGGCGCAGGGTTTTCATGCGGTAGGGGTCGCCTTTGATGTCACCCGGGCGGCGCAGGTCGAGCAGGCGATAGCCCGCATCGAAGAGGAGATCGGCGCCATTGATATTTTAATTAATAACGCCGGAATCCAGCGGCGTTTCCCTTTTACCGAATTTCCGGAGGAGGAGTGGGATAACGTTATTGAGGTCAATCAGAAGGGCGTTTTCCTGGTTTCACAGCAGGTGGCGAAATATATGATGGGCCGCCGCGCGGGGAAAATAATTAATATTTGCTCAATGCAGAGCGAGCTGGGGCGTAAAACCATTACGCCTTATGCGGCCTCGAAAGGGGCGGTTAAAATGCTGACTCGCGGCATGTGCGTTGAGCTGGCCGAATATAATATTCAGGTTAACGGTATCGCGCCGGGATATTTTGCCACCGACATGACGGCCGCCCTGGTCAACGATGAGGCGTTTTCCGCCTGGCTGTACCAGCGTACCCCGGCGGCGCGCTGGGGAAAACCGGAAGAACTGATTGGTGCCGCGGTATATCTGGCCTCGTCGGCGGCAAACTTTGTTAACGGTCATTTGCTGTTTGTGGACGGCGGAATGCTTGCCGCTGTCTGAATCACTTCGCGTCCTTCGGGCAGCAGCGTGCCCGCACTACCTGAAGGACAGAGTATTAAACCCGTGTGATGATATTGATATCTGAGGAGTGCTTATGCACATGCTCGCGAAATTACCCGCGCGTCGCTGGTGGTATTTAATGCCGATTATATTTATTACCTATAGTCTGGCCTACCTTGACCGTGCGAATTATGGTTTTGCCGCTGCTGCGGGAATTGAAAGCGATTTGGGTATTACCAAAGGAACGGCATCGCTTATTGGCGCGCTATTTTTTCTCGGCTATTTCTTTTTCCAGGTACCCGGCGCGATATATGCGGTAAAACGCAGCGTGCGAAAAATGATTTTCTTTAGCCTGATTTTATGGGGATTCTGCGCGGCGGCGACCGGGTTCGTCAGCAATATTCCGATGCTGATGGCGATTCGCTTTACCCTTGGCGTGGTTGAGGCGGCGGTGATGCCGGCGATGCTGATTTATATCAGCAACTGGTTTACTAAAACCGAGCGTTCGCGCGCCAACACGTTCCTGATCCTCGGAAACCCGGTAACGGTGCTGTGGATGTCCATCGTTTCCGGCTACCTGATTCAGGCGTGGGGCTGGCGCGAAATGTTTATCATCGAAGGCATTCCGGCGGTACTGTGGGCGGTATGCTGGTGGATACTGGTGCGCGATAAACCATCCGAGGTTTCCTGGCTGAACGAGCAGGAAAAAGAGACCCTGCAGAAGGTGATGGACAGCGAGCAGAGTCATATCAAGCCGGTGCGCAACTACGGTGAAGCGCTGCGCTCGCGCAATGTGATCATGCTCTGCGCCGTGCACGCGCTGTGGAGCATCGGCGTGTACGGCTTCATGATGTGGATGCCGTCGATTCTGAAGAACGCCGCGCAGATGGATATCGTGGCGGTGGGCTGGCTGGCGGCGGTGCCGTACCTGGCGGCAATTATGCTGATGCTGACGGTCTCCTGGCTGTCGGATAAGTGCCAGAATCGTAAACTGTTTATTTGGCCGTTATTGCTGATTGCCGCTATCGCTTTCTTTGGCTCCTGGCTGGTGGGCAACCAGGCGTTCTGGCTCTCCTATGCGCTACTGGTCATTGCCGCGGCCTGCATGTATGCGCCGTATGGGCCGTTCTTCGCGCTTATTCCTGAACTGCTGCCGCGCAACGTTTCCGGCGTATCGATGGGCTTAATCAACAGCTTTGGCGCGCTCGGCGCTTTCCTCGGCGCGTGGCTGGTGGGGTACCTCAACGGGATTACCGGCGGGCCGGGGGTTTCCTATACCTTTATGGCTGTCGCGCTGCTGTCCTCCGTCGTGCTGATGTACAACGTGCGCGCTAACCCGCAACCCGTCTCCCCGGTGACGGCAAAAAAGGTTGCCGGCTAACATAAACCGCCGCTGGTGTGGTAAGGTTCTCTGCGAGCATAAAAGTCGCTTGTCGTAGAGAACCTGATGAAAAACAACCGGATGACATTGCAGGATATCGCCAACCTGGCGGGGCTGAATAAAATGACGGTCAGCCGTTATTTACGTGACCCCGGCCAGGTTTCTGAGCGCAGCCGTGAGCTGATTTCAAAGGTCATGGAAGAGAACAACTATATCCCTAACCGCGCCCCGGAAATCCTGCTTAACGCCCGGAGTAAAACGATTGGCGTGCTTATTCCCTCCTTCCGCAACCAGATTTTTGCCGATGTGCTGGCCGGCATTGAGTCGGTGACCTCCGCGCACCAGTATCAGACCCTGATTGCCAACTACGAATATGACCCGCAGCGCGAAGAGCGCGAAGTGCTCAATCTGCTCTCTTATAATATCGATGGGCTGATTTTGACCGGGAAGCAGCACAGCGATCGCATGGTGCAGTACGTGCGCGCCAGCGGTATCCCCGTCGCTGAACTGATGGACTACGGCGGCCAGCAGCTGGATATCCAGGTGGGGTTCGATAACGAAAAGGCGGCGTGGGATATGACTCATGCTTTTCTTGAGAGCGGCAAACGGGCGATCGCCTTTTTTGGTTCAATGGACGATCCCCGCGATTTAAGCCGCTTCCGCGGCACCGAGCTGGCGCTGGCGGAGCACGGCCTGAAGGCGTATCACATGGCGCCGCGGACCATCTCCTCGGTTGCGCTTGGCCGGCAGATGTTCCTGCAGATGCAGAAGACGCGCCCGGATATTGACGCCATTTTTTGTACCAACGACGATCTGGCGGTGGGGGTGCTGCTCGAGTGCCAGGCGCAGGGGAAAGCCGTTCCGCAGGAGATCGCCATCGCCGGTTTTCACGGGCTGGAAATTGGCCGTGCGCGGCTGCAAAAAATAGCCAGCGTCATTACCCCACGTTATGAAATCGGTAAAACGGCGAGCGAAATACTTATTGCGCGCCTGACCGGTAAAGACGCGCCGGACAGCGTGAATCTGGCCTACCAGATATATTATGGCGATACGTTATAGTTATCGATAGAATAGCGATATTCCATTTTATTCTTATTTGTTAAAGTTGGTTATGATGCTTATTAATCCGCATTGAGTAAATTCCTGGCGGGTGGCATGCAAAGAGCAAAACGTTTCGCTTGTTATTCACCGGCGTGGCGAACTTTTTTAAAAAATAATAGTGGCAACCGACGGCTAATGTATGACATAAATAGCAGACTACGGACCTCGCATAAGGATAAAGTGCTGTGAAGAATCTCATTGCTGAGCTACTGGTAAAACTCGCCCAAAAGGAAGAAGAATCGAAGGAGCTGACGGCCCAGGTTGAGGCGCTGGAAGTGGTGGTGACCGCTCTGCTACGTCACATGGAGCAGGACGCCCAGCAGGCGCTCATCACCGATATTGAGCAGGCCATCGATGAGGCCAGCCCCGGCCCGCTGGTGGATGACCGCGATACCCAGCTCCTGCAGCAATATATAAAGAAGCTGTTACGGCATCCTCGTAGCTAGTTTTGTGACAGGGTATGGATGCTGTCATTTTACTGTCACATCGCTTTTATACAGTCTCCCTCGTTTTGTTTTTTAAAGTATTTTTTACACGGAGACGATAAAAGTGAAATTAAGCGCCCTGTTTATTGCCCTGCTGCCTCTGCTGGGCTCCCCGATTATTCACGCAGAAACAACAACCGCACCGGTTCTGGAAAATCGTGCCGCGCAGGGCGATATCACCACGCCGGGCGGCGCGCGTCGTTTAAGCGGTGACCAGACCGAGGCGCTGCGCGCTTCGTTAATCAATAAACCGGCTAAAAATATTATTTTGCTGATTGGCGACGGAATGGGCGATTCTGAAATCACCGCCGCGCGAAATTATGCAGAAGGGGCGGGCGGCTTCTTTAAAGGCATTGACGCGCTGCCGCTGACCGGCCAGTACACCCATTATTCTCTGGATAAGAAAACCGGCAAGCCGGATTATGTCACCGACTCCGCCGCTTCCGCAACGGCCTGGACCACCGGCGTGAAAAGCTATAACGGCGCGCTGGGCGTGGATATCCATGAAAAAGATCATCAGACCATCCTTGAGCTGGCGAAAGCGGCGGGCTTAGCTACCGGTAACGTCTCCACGGCGGAATTGCAGGACGCCACTCCCGCTGCGCTGGTGGCGCATGTGACGTCGCGTAAATGCTACGGCCCGAGCGTGACCAGCGAAAAATGCGCCAGCAACGCGCTGGAAAAGGGCGGTAAAGGTTCGATTACCGAACAGCTGCTGAACGCCCGTCCCGACGTAACACTGGGCGGCGGCGCGAAAACCTTCGCGGAAAGCGCGACGGCCGGTGAATGGCAGGGCAAAACGCTGCACGATCAGGCGGTAGCCCGCGGCTACCAGATCGTCACCGACGCCAGCTCGCTGGCCGCCATTAGCCAGGCCAATCAGGACAAACCGCTGCTCGGTCTCTTCGCGGAAGGCAATATGCCGGTGCGTTGGGAAGGCCCAAAGGCGTCTTATCACGGCAATATCGATAAGGCGGCGGTGACCTGTACGCCGAACCCGAAACGCGATGCATCGGTGCCGACGCTGGCGCAGATGACCGAAAAAGCCATCGATCTGCTGAGCAGCAATGAGAAGGGGTTCTTCCTGCAGGTGGAAGGTGCTTCTATCGATAAACAGGATCACGCGGCGAATCCGTGCGGTCAGATTGGCGAGACCGTCGATCTGGACGAAGCGGTACAGAAGGCGCTGGAATTTGCCAAAAAAGAGGGCAATACCCTGGTTATCGTCACCGCCGACCACGCTCACGCCAGCCAGATTATCCCGGCAGATACCAAAGCGCCGGGCCTGACGCAGGCGCTGAACACCAAAGATGGTTCGGTGATGGTGATGAGCTACGGCAACTCTGAAGAAGAGTCGATGGAACATACCGGCACCCAGCTGCGTATTGCCGCCTACGGCCCGCACGCGGCCAACGTGGTGGGTTTAACCGACCAGACGGACCTGTTCTACACCATGAAAGCCGCACTTAATCTGAAATAACCGGGCGCCGGTGATGAATTTTCGTTACCGGCTGGTTTTTTCTCCATCAGCGACCAGACTTACAGAGATCCACTCATAGAGGATGGTGCGATGAAGATAACATTACTTGTGACCCTACTTTTTGGCCTGGTATTTATGACAGCGGTGAGTGCCGCGGAAAAAGAGTTGACCCCTCAGCAGCAAAAGATGAGCGTCTGCAATAAAGAAGCGTCATCGAAGTCGCTGAAAGGGGATGAGCGTAAAACGTTTATGAGTAGCTGCCTGAAGAAAGATGGCGCCGCGCAGGACGGTAAGGGGCTAACGCCTCAGCAGCAGAAAATGCGCGAGTGTAACGCTCAGGCGACCCAGCAGTCCCTGAAAGGGGACGATCGCAGCAAATTTATGAGCGCCTGCCTGAAAAAACAGGTGTAAGAAATGGGCGGGTGAGGGAAACCTCACCCGCTATTCGCTATTGCAATCAGGAACGGCTCAGCTTCTCTGATTTCTCCATGCATTTCACCATCGCTTCGATGACGGCGGAACGGAAGCCTTTCTCTTCCAGCACGCGCACGGCTTCGATGGTGGTGCCGCCGGGTGAACACACCATATCCTTCAGCGTTCCCGGATGCTCGCCGCTTTCGAGTACCATTTTGGCCGAGCCCATCACCGCCTGCGCCGCGAATTTATAAGCCTGCGCGCGGGGCATTCCGCCAAGCACAGCGGCGTCGGCCATCGCTTCGATAAACATAAAGACGTAAGCCGGCGCGGAGCCGCTGACGCCGACCACCGGATGAATCATCGGCTCAGCAATGATTTCCGCCTGACCAAAGCAGCGGAATATGGTCAGGATCTCCGCGGTTTCTTCGGCGCTGACCAGCGCATTCGGCGTGACCGACGTCATCCCCGCGTTGACCAGCGAAGGCGTGTTGGGCATCGCGCGGACTATTTTGCGGTCATGGCCTAAGGCGCGCGCCAGCTGGTCGAGCGTCACGCCCGCGGCGATAGAAACCACCAGAGAGTCTTTATTCAGGCTGGAGGCGACGTCGCTGAGCACTTTTACCATCACGCCCGGCTTTACGGCGCCAAAAACGATATCCGCCACCTGAGCCACTTCCTGCGCGCTTTGCGCCGCATTAATGCCGTATTGGTCGTGCAGGGCCGCCACTTTATCCGGCGACGGGGTATAGACCCAGATTTGACCCGGCTGCACCTGCCCGCTGGCGATCAGGCCGCCCAGGATGGCCTTGCCCATGTTGCCGCAGCCGATAAAGCCGATTTTCTTCTCCATCACCAATCCCCTTTGTTTGTTTTATCGTTAGCGATATAGCTTAACATCTTGTTGCTTTCGCGGAAGGCAAAAGCAGGCGACAATACGGCATCTCTTTTTCATCGACAGGAGCCGCAATGGCTATTTGGGTTGATGCGGACGCGTGTCCGAACGTCATTAAAGATATTTTGTTCCGCGCCGCCGAGCGCGCGCAAATCTCGCTGACGCTGGTTGCTAACCAGCCTCTGCGCGTCCCGCCGTCGCGCTTTATCCGCACGCTGCGCGTGGCGCAGGGGTTTGACGTGGCGGATAACGAAATCGTACGTTTATGCGAGCCGGGAGATCTGGTGATTACCGCCGATATCCCGCTGGCGGCGGAAGTGCTGGAGAAAGGCGGGGCGGCGCTGAATCCACGCGGTGAACGCTACAGCGAGGCGACCATTCGCGAACGCCTGACGATGCGCGACTTTATGGAAACGATGCGGGCCAGCGGCGTGCAGACCGGCGGCCCGGATAGCTTATCCCAGCGCGATCGGCAGCAGTTTGCCGCCGCGCTGGAGAAATGGCTGTTAGACGTTAAGCGCCAGCAGGGTTAAACCCAGCTGTCGTCGTCGCTGCCGAAATCATCATTGCCGAAACCGGCGTCAAAGTCGGCGTCATAATCGTTGTTGTCGGCGAGGAACTGCCCGTCATCCTGGCGGAAGGTATCGTCAGCGACGCTATTGTCCTGCGCCTGGCTGAGATCCGGCTGCGGTTTCTCTTCGATGATATTGACGATCTCCTGCGGATGCGAGCCGCTAAACATATTGGTCAACATGTTTCCCAGTACCACGCCGCCCGCGACGCCTGCCGCCGTTTGCAGCGCGCCGGCCATAAAACCGCCGCCGCTGCGCGACGCCTGAGGGGCGTAGTTCTGCTGCTGCGCCTGCGGAGCATACTGAGGCTGGGCGCCGGCCTGCGGTCGGCCATACTGCTCGGCGCCAGGAATCGGGTCGGAACCGCGCGACTGACCGCCGCCAAACAGGCCTGAGAGAAACCCGCCGCTGCTCGGCTTCGCGGCCTGAAGCTGGGTCACCTGGCTCTCCAGCGCCTGAATGCGGTCGTTGAGCTGTTTGATCGCCGCTTCCTGAATCAAAATCGTTTGCGCCATATAGTAAGGGGCGAACGGCTGCTCTTTAATGTGCCCGGCAATCCGCTCCTCAGCGCTGGCATCCCGTGATGCGCTGTGGCTCTCGGCCTCTTTTAATCGGGAAAACAGTCCATCGATAAGGCGTTGCTCTTCAGATTGCATACTACATACCTCTGTCATACTGATTGATTAGCTTCAGATTCGCTCCGAAGCACGCATCTTGTAAATATGCGGCAGCGTAAAGCTGTGCAGAAATGTGTTACTGTTTACGCCAGACTGCGAACAAAAAATAACTTCTGTACAAAAGTAAAGCTGGCATAACACCAAATGCAATGATAAGTTTACATTAAATGTCCTTTCTAATACTAAGGTGAAAGGGTTTGTAGATGGTGTGTAACGTTTATTTTACGATTTGCGTTGGGTAAGTTTGCGGTACCATTGTTTCTCTTTTCGCTTTCATTTATCCGCAAAATGCGGAACCAAGGGGTCTTCGGTAATGACACAGCTAATATTTCTTGTCGGGCCTCGCGGCTGCGGTAAAACGACCATCGGACACGCGCTGGCGAAAGCTCGCAGCTTTAAGTTCGCCGACACGGACCATGAGCTGCAGGAGCATGAGCAGCGCACGGTAGCGGCTATCGTCCAGCAGGAAGGCTGGGAACGCTTTCGTGCGCTGGAAACGCAGGCTTTAGAACGCGTCGCTCAACCCGCGACGATCATCGCCACCGGCGGCGGCATTATCCTCAGCGAATACAACCGACAGTTTATGCGGGAAAATGGCATCGTTATCTATCTCGAGGCCTCGGTTTCCGCGCTGATTGACCGCCTTGAAGCCTATCCGAAGGCGGAACAGCGCCCGACGCTGACCGGAAAGCCCATCCGCGATGAAGTGGGTGAGGTGCTGGCGCAGAGGGAAGCGCTGTATCGCGCGGCCGCTCATCATATTATTAATGCGACCGCCACGCCGGATGAGGTCGTGGAACAGATTATGACCACCGTCTGCGGCGAGACCTATACCAGTTAAGACTTTGCCTGGGGTAAACGGATCGGCAGCGCCTATACTTTAAAGCTCTTAAGGTAAAAAAAGGAAACGCTATGCCGACCAGACCTCCATATCCAAGGGAAGCGCGTGTTGTCGCCGTTGAAAAGGGCCCGCAGGGCCAGACGGTCACCTGGTATGAACTGCGCGCCGATCACCCGACGCCAAACTCACTCATCAGCGAACATCCTACAGAACAGGAAGCGCTGGACGCCAAACGGCGTTACGAAGATCCTGATAAGTCTTAATTCCTCTTAAATGTCCGGGATTCGTTCTGAAAAGATCGCTACCGGACATGTATCACATTTTTAATCTATTAACGGTACTAATGATTACCTAAGGTACGGATTTTCAGGAGCGTTTTTGACGCTTCTGGAATCTTTACATTCCATATCAGCCGTAACCTGCTACGCTTCTCGACGGTTGCTTTGGGTCACCAGGGGGCAGAAGTTGTAAATAAAAGCCTGTTTTGAAACAGCGGTTGTGAAAAGGTAAACGATATGAGTAGTGCATCGATGGCAATCTTGACCATTGGGGTCGTACCCGTGGCGGAGATGCTGCCGCTTTTAACTGAACATATCAGGGAAGACGAGATCGCCCACATTAGCCTGCTCGGCAAAATGACGCGCGAAGACGTTATGCGGGACTACAGCATAGAGCCCGGCGATGAGATGCTATTGACCTTGCTTAACGATAATCAAATTGCGCAGGTCTCACGGCAGAAGGTTGAGCGTGATTTACGTAGCGTCATTGCGATGCTCGATAAACAAAATTACGACCTTATTTTACTCATGAGCACTCATCCCTTTAGCGGATTTACGGCGAATAATGCGATCCTGCTTGAGCCGCAAAGAATTATTCCGCCGCTGGTCGCGTCGATTGTCGACGGCCATCAGGTGGGGGTGATTGTTCCGGTTGAAGAGATTTTGCCGCTGCAGCGGAATAAATGGCAGGTATTAGAAAATACTCCGTTTTACGCCATTTCCAATCCGGTGAGCGGCGGTAAAGAGGAGTTAATCGCCGCGGGCAGGGAGTTGATTGAACAGGGCGCAGACGTATTAATGCTGGATTGCCTTTGCTACCACCAGCAGCATCGCGACATATTACAAAAGGCGCTGGATATTCCGGTTCTGTTGTCAAATGTGCTGGTTTCACGGCTGGCGGCAGAACTATTAGTTTAACCTGATGTAACGCGTTAATTTTACGTGACAGGGGCAAGGAGCGCCCCCTATATTGTGCCTTCAACACAAGATCATAAGGGCGAGTTTATGCTTCAAAGCAATGAATACTTTGACGGAAAAGTAAAATCTATCGGCTTCACCAGCAGCAGCACCGGTCGTGCGAGCGTGGGCGTGATGGCGGAAGGGGAATATACCTTTGGTACCGCGCAGCCGGAAGAGATGACCGTAGTCAGCGGCGCGCTGAACGTACTTCTGCCGGGAGAGACCGAGTGGAAAGTCTATGCCGCCGGGGAAGTATTCAACGTTCCGGGGAATAGCGAGTTTAATCTGCAGGTGGCTGAGCCGACCTCTTATCTGTGCCGCTACCTGTAATGTTCGTTTCCTTCCTGCGCTGGCAGGAAGGAATTCACGAGATTAGCGCTGCGCTTCGCCGCCTAGCCCTTCCACCAGATTCTGAATCAGCGCGGCCAGCTCGCCGGTCATCAGAATAAAGTCCGCGTCAAAACGCTGGGCGAAATCTTCCCGATCGATATCTTCATTCCGATCGCGCAGTTCGTCGCAGAACTTCAGGCGTTTAATCGAACCATCATCGCACATTAAGAACTGAATGCGCTGCTGCCAGTCGAGCGCCAGCTTGGTGACGACCTTACCGGCTTCAATGTGCACGGCGATCTCGTCGCTCACCAGATCCTGTTTTTTCGCGCGGATCACGCCGCCGTCTTCCAGCATCGCTTTCAGCTCGGCTTCATCCAGCAGCTGGAAGCCCTGAGCCACGGTACCGGAACGCACCCACTCGGTCAGCGTCAGTTCGATCGGGGTTTCCAGCGCCAGCGGAACAACCGGCAGCGAGCCCAGAGTTTTACGCAGCAGCGCCAGCGTATCTTCAGCTTTTTTGGCGCTGGCGCAGTCCACCATGATCAACCCGTTGACGGTATCGATCCACATCGTGGTCTGGCTGAAGCGGCTGAAGGCGCGCGGCAGCAGGGAATGCAGCACTTCATCCTTCAGAGAATCTTTTTCGGTTTTTTTCAGCTTACGGCCCTGCTCGGCTTCCAGCTTGAAGATCTTTGCTTCCAGCGCCTGTTTGATCACCGGAGACGGCAGGATCTTCTCTTCTTTACGCGCGCAGATAACGATCTGGCCATTTGCCGTATGCGTCAGCGCATCGCTGTGCGATCCCATCGGCGGTACCCAACCGGTTTTGGCCATATCCTGGCTGCCGCAAGGGGTAAAGGTCAGCTCGGCCAGCTGTTTTTCCATCTCCTCGACGCGCAGGGAAATGTCGCGGCTGAGACGATAAACCATTAAATTTTTGAACCACAGCATGATAATTTCCACGGCTTAGTCGTTAAATCCAGCGGGCATGATAGCGAATTGTCGCTATGCTTGCATTGTTAATCGGGAGAGGAATTCACAGTGCGCATTGGCATTGATTTAGGCGGAACCAAAACGGAAGTCATCGCGCTGAGCGACCAGGGAGCGCAGCTATTTCGTCATCGCCTGCCTACGCCAGGGGGCGATTATCGCCAGACGATAGAGACGATAGCCTCGCTGGTCGAGATGGCCGAGCAGGCTACCGGGCAGAGCGGCACGGTCGGCATCGGCATCCCCGGGTCGATTTCGCCCTATACCGGCGTGGTCAAAAACGCTAACTCAACCTGGCTCAACGGTCAGCCGTTTGATAAAGACCTTAGCCAGCGTCTGCAACGGGAAGTGCGTCTGGCCAACGATGCCAACTGCCTCGCGGTGTCGGAAGCGGTAGACGGCGCGGCGGCCGGGGCGCAAACGGTATTTGCGGTGATTATCGGCACCGGCTGCGGTTCAGGCGTGGCGCTTAACGGACGCGCCCATATTGGCGGCAACGGTACGGCGGGCGAGTGGGGGCACAACCCGCTGCCGTGGATGGATGAAGATGAACTTCGCTATCGCGCTGAAGTACCGTGCTACTGCGGCAAGCAGGGCTGTATTGAAACCTTTATCTCCGGTACCGGCTTTGCGACCGATTACCGGCGGTTAAGCGGTCATTCGCTAAAAGGCAGCGAGATTATGCAGCGCGTGGGCGAGCGGGATCCGGTGGCGGAGCTGGCGCTGAGCCGCTATGAGATGCGGCTGGCGAAGTCGTTGGCTCACGTGGTTAACATCCTCGATCCGGACGTTATTGTACTTGGCGGCGGAATGAGCAACGTTGACCGTCTCTACCAGACGGTGCCGAATCTGCTAAAACCATGGGTATTCGGCGGTGAATGCGAGACGCCGATTCGCCGGGCGGCGCACGGGGACTCCAGCGGCGTGCGCGGCGCGGCCTGGCTGTGGCCGCTGTAATCATCAACCGCTGCGCGGCCTGAACGGCGCAGCGGGTACCCCGCGGATTACCGGTCCGGGATCTCCTCCAGGCTGTAGTAAATCGGCAGCCCCCTTTTTTTACCCTCCTCAATATCCAGATCCGCTCCCCGGGATTCGCCCGGCATGCGCAATATAGCGTCGCAGCGGCTAATGACACGGTGAGCGACCGGGTAGAGATATTCCTCGCTAATCGCATCGCCAATTTCCGTTGAACCCGCAGCTTTGGCGATGGGCAGAGCCAGCCATTCGCCGACCACGGGGATATGCCCTTTCTGATAAACGCGTAGCGCAACCTGGGCCATATTGTTCAGGTTAGCGTCGATAAGTTCCGCGCGATTGTGGGTGCCGCTGCGTACCGGGCCGGCAATCAAAATAAGTAAGCTTTTCATGGTTAAGACCTTCTTAATGGGCCAGAGGGGATGGGACGATGCTGCCGGAGGCAGCAGCACGCCCTCAGAAAAAGTCATGAATGCACGTTTTTGCACGAAATGATGTGGTTAAAATAATAAGCACGGTTTTTATGCATGATTTCGCCTGTTATTCATCGTTGAAGCAATGAATTTAAACTTATCATGCAAATTCGTGCGATATCAAGATTTATCGTGAATTCTGAGCCCGGGCAACAACGCGACCCCTCCCGTGGGGGAGAGGCTTGAAGACAGGTGCGGAGGGGGAAATTTATTCGACGGCGAAAGCTTTATCGAGACGGCTATAGCCCAGCCCGTTGATTTTTTTAACTTTAATTTGCACAGGAATGCGCTCTTTCATCGCCTCAACGTGGCTGATGACGCCGATAATCTTGCCGCTGGCGTTGAGCGCGTCCAGCGCATCCAGCGCGGTATCCAGGGTTTCGCTGTCCAGAGTGCCGAAGCCCTCATCGAGAAACAGCGAGTCTATCCGCGTTTTATGGCTCACCAGATCGGAGAGCGCCAGCGCCAGCGCGAGGCTCACGAGGAAGCTCTCGCCGCCGGACAGCGTCCGGGTGTCGCGCACCGCGTCCGCCTGCCAGGTATCGACCACTTCCAGCTCCAGGGCGTCGCTGGCTTTGCGTTGCAGCAGATAGCGGCCGTGCAGGCGGTTGAGCTGATGGTTGGCCAGCCACACCAGGTTATCCAGCGTCAGGCCTTGCGCAAACTTACGGAATTTATCGCCCTCTCTGGAGCCGATAAGCGCGTTCAGCCATCCCCAGTCTTCCACTTCCTGCGCAGCGCGTTCCATCTGCTGGCGTAACGACTGCTGACGCTGCTGGTTTTCTGCATTCTGCTTCAGCTGCTGGCGAATCTCTCCCTGACGGGCGCTGTTTTCCCGCAGCAGCGTCGTCAGCTGCTGAAGCTGTTCCTGTACCCGTTCAAGAGGCTGGCTGATATCCGTTTCCGCCGGCGGCTGCTGGCGGTGGCTATCCAGCGCCTCGCGGGCCCGCATCGCCAGCGCCTGATTCTGCTGTAGCGTACTTTCCAGCGTCTGCTTCAGGCGTTCAAGGCGCCGGCGCGTCTCCTCATCGAGCAGCGCGGCGAGAAACGCCTGCTGGTCAGCGAACGGGCTGGCGGCCAGCGCCGCGCTGAACTGCGCTTCGCTCTCTTTCAACTGAGCCTGCTGCTGGCTCTCCTGTTGCCCCAGGGTTTGCCACTGGCTCTGAAGCGCGAGGCAGTCGTCGTGCACCTGGCGCCAGCCGTCCAGCGGCGCGGGTTCCGCCGCTAAGTCCGTTTCCGGCAAGGACTCTAGCAGCGGGGTCAACTGCTGAAGCTGTTCCTGCAGGGCGATCAGTTCGTTCTGTTTGGCCTGCCAGCCGCGGGTCTCGTCTTCCCGCTGCGCCAGCCAGCCTGCGGCCTGCTCTGCTGCCGGTAAACTCAGCGCAAATGCGGCCAGTTCAGCCGCCAGCGCGGCGCTGCGCTGCGCTTGTTCCTGCTGGAGCTGCTGGAGCTGCTGCTGGCACTCCTGCTGCTGGGCCTGCCAGGCCAGACGCTGCTGATGCTGATACAGCCGCTGTTCATGCTCCTGCTGCGCGTTTAGCCAGCCGGGAATGTCATCCTTTGGCGTCAGGTCGATATTTAATCCGGCGATCGTCGCCTGCCAGCGTGAGGTAAGCGCTTGCTCCTGCTGCAGAAGCGATGCTTTCTCGGTGGCCTCTTTCTGCTGCTGCTTAAGCAGGGCGTCCAGCTCGCCGCGCACCAGGGCGCCGGCCTCCGCCAGCTGTTTGACTTCGCGCTCAAGCGCATCGCGCCGCGCCTGATTTACGCCGGGAACCAGCGCCTGATACTCGGCGACGGCCGGATGCTGCGCGGAACCGCAGAGCGGACAGGGGGAACCGGGCTGCAGGCGGGCTCGTTCGGCCTCCAGGCCGGCAATGCGCGCTTCCATTTCGCACAGGGCTTTGACATCGCTAAACTGCTGATTCTTCTCTTTATAGGCCTGACGGCGCTGGGCCAGGGTGGTTTCCAGCCGCTCCTGCTCCTGCTTACTGGCCTGCCCGGCGGCATGAAGCTGTGATAATCGCTGGCTCAGCGGCTGCAGCTGGCCATGCAGGGCCGCGAGCTGCTGGCGCAGAGCGCGCGCCGCGGCGTGCTGCGCGAGGCCGGCGCTGACCTGCTCAGCATCCAGCGCCAGCCCGTCGGGCGGCAGTTCGCCCAGCCGGCGGCTGGTTTCCGCCAGACGCTGCTGCAGAGCGGCTTGCTGCTGCGTATCGCGGGCCTGCTGCTGGAAAGCGGCCCGCCAGCCCGCCAGCGCATTGCCCCATCGCTGGTAGCGGTCGTGCTCTTTTAGCCATGCGGCGAGCGTTTGCTGGTGGTTCTGCAGGCGTTCAGACTGCTGCCGGGCGGCGAGGCGAATCCCCGCCCGCAGCCGCAGTCGTTCATGTAAGCGAGTATTTACTTCTTCTCTCAGATTGCGGGTTTGCGCCAGCGCGGCGGTTTGCTCCTGTTGACGCGTCCACTGCGGGCGTAGCTGCTCCGCGGGCTGGGCATTCAGCAATACGGTAAGCTGCGGTTGCGCCTGCTCCAGCGCAGCCTGCGCTTCGCGTAGCGCGGTTTGAACCTGCAGATCTTCTGCCGTCAGCTCTGCGCCGCGTACCAGCCACTGACGGGCATTTTGCAGGCGGGTTTGTTCGCTAACCTGCTGTTTTTCTTCATCAGTAAGCGCTTGCAAACTTTGTTGGAGCGCCTGCTGCTGTTCGTCGCTCAGCAGCAGCACGCCGGAGGCCTGGGCCTGAATTTTCTCCAGCTCGACGCGGGCCTGCTTATGCTTTTCAAAGACCTGTGCCGAAATCTGGCCGTAAATCTCGGTGCCGGTCAGCTCCTCCAGCAGCTCGGCGCGCTCTTTCGGTTTCGCGTTCAGGAAGGCGGCGAACTGCCCCTGCGACAGCAGCATCGAGCGGGTGAAGCGGCCATAGTCCAGGCCGGTGAGCGCGGCGGTCAGTTCCAGCTTATCTTTGACCTTATCGGCGAGGATCTTGCCGTCCTCGCAGCGCGCCAGCTCGACGCGCGGAACCTGCAGGTTGCCGTCCGGCTGGTTTCGCGCCCGGTTCTGGCTCCAGAAGGCGCGGTAGGCGATGCCTTTTACCTCAAACTCCACTTCCGCCAGGCATTCGGCGGTGTCGCGGGTCATCAGATCGTTCTGCGATTGCGACACGCTGCTCAGGCGCGGGGTTTCGTGATACAGCGCCAGACAGATAGCATCCAGCAGGGTGGTTTTTCCGGCGCCGGTTGGCCCGGTAATCGCGAACAGTCCGTTGCTGGCGAAGGGCTCAGCGGTGAAATCAATTTTCCATTCGCCTTTGAGTGAATTGAGGTTTTTCAGGCGTAAACTGAGTATTTTCACAGGCGATCCTCACCGTTCAGGCTATGCAGCGTTTCATTAAAGAGCTGTTCCAGGCGCTGCTGCTGCGTCGCTTCCAGCGTTTCCAGCGCCAGACGGCGGGCGAAGACGTCCTCCACCTGCAGTTCGCTGAGGGTCTCGCGCTGAGCGCCGGCCAGAATGCGATCGCGCTGGGCGCGGCTGCGGCGCACCAGCAGCACTTCTACCGGCAGCGTTTCGGTCTGTGCCTGGATTTTACGTTGGATATCATGCATATATTCGTCGCTGGTGACTTCGATATCCAGCCACGCTGAGGGCTGCTGGTCGTTATTCTGCCATTGGTTTAGCTGTGCGCTAATGCTGGCGAAATCGCCCTTCAGGACCGCCAGCGGCTGGGTGACGGGGACGATAAGCGGCGTGACGTCCGTCAGGCAGCCGTTAGCGAAAGTGACCAGATTGACGCTCTTATTTTTCCCGGTTTCGTCAAAGCTCAGCGGGATGGGCGAACCGCTGTAGCGGATATGTTCGCAGCCGCCGACCACCTGGGCCCGGTGAATGTGGCCGAGCGCGATATAGTCGGCGGGCGGAAAACGGCTCGCCGGGAAGGCGTCCAGCGTACCGATATAGATTTCGCGAACCGCGTCGCTTTTGCTGGCGCCGACGGTGGTTAAATGGCCGCTGGCGATAATCGGCAGCGCCCGGTCGCCGCGCAGTTCGCAGGCCAGCTGGTACTGCTGCTGGTAGTAGTCGCTGATGGCGCTGAGCAGCAGCTGCTGCTTTTCGCCGCCAGAGTGCCCGGCCTGGCTGGTCACCAGCTCACGCGGGCGCAGGAACGGTACCGGACAAAAAATCGCCCCCGGCGTACCGTCGCGCAGCGGCAGGATAAAAGGGGCGTGGCCGGCATTGGCCACCACCGTCGTATTCAGGAAGGCGAGAATGTCTCGCGACTCGTTGAGGGTGGCGACCGAATCGTGGTTTCCCGCCAGCACCACCAGCCGGCAGCGGGTCTGCTGCAGCTGAACGACAAAGCGGTTATACAGCTCGCGCGCGTAGCTCGGCGGTGAGCCGGTATCAAAAATATCGCCCGCAACAATAATGGCATCGACGTCATGCTCCTGCGCGCTGGCCAGCAGCCAGTCGAGAAACGCCTGATGTTCGGCGGCGCGACTTTTGCTGTAAAAATTTTGCCCAAGGTGCCAGTCAGAGGTGTGAAGGATGCGCATAGTTGTTCCATAGCAAAAAAGCGTAAGCGGCATTATATACCTCTCATCCTTCAAGTTGCTTATGCGTTGGCTACGTCCAGCCACCTGGTTACCTGTGCTTGTGGGGAGTGAAACCTGAATTATTGAGGGGATAACGCTGCTTTTGGGTGAGTTAAGTCCGTGTCACAATTCGAAATCCGCGTTCATCTGGCGGTCATTTTTTTCATAAATCTGTCATAAATCTGACGCATAATGGCCGCGCACTTCTATACTGATGGCTAAAAAATACAGGGTAAATAATGGCGAGAAGAATTCTGGTCGTTGAAGATGAAGCTCCAATCCGCGAAATGGTTTGCTTTGTTCTGGAGCAAAACGGCTTTCAGCCCGTCGAGGCGGAAGATTTTGACAGCGCGGTCAATCAGCTCAATGAACCCTGGCCTGATTTGATCCTCCTTGACTGGATGCTGCCGGGCGGGTCGGGTCTGCAGTTTATTAAACAGCTCAAGCGTGAAGCGATGACCCGCGATATTCCGGTGGTGATGCTGACCGCCCGCGGCGAAGAGGAAGATCGCGTCCGCGGCCTGGAGACCGGCGCCGATGACTACATCACTAAGCCGTTTTCCCCGAAAGAGCTGGTGGCGCGAATTAAAGCCGTGATGCGGCGCATTTCGCCGATGGCGGTGGAGGAGGTGATTGAAATGCAGGGGCTGAGCCTCGACCCCTCTTCGCATCGCGTCATGACCGGCGAAAATCCGCTGGATATGGGGCCTACGGAGTTTAAATTACTCCACTTCTTCATGACGCACCCGGAGCGAGTCTATAGCCGCGAACAGCTGCTGAATCACGTCTGGGGAACCAACGTTTATGTCGAAGACAGAACGGTAGACGTGCATATTCGCCGTCTGCGCAAAGCGCTGGAACATAGCGGCCATGACCGGATGGTACAAACGGTTCGCGGTACGGGATATCGTTTCTCCGCCCGTTTCTGAATGCTGACAGGAGTGTGAACCGTGCTGGAACGGCTGTCATGGAAAAGGCTGGCGCTTGAGCTTTTCTTGTGTTGTATCCCGGCCCTGATCCTCGGGGCGTTTTTAGGTTACCTGCCGTGGTTTTTATTGGCGGCAGTGACCGGTCTTCTTGTCTGGCATTTCTGGAATCTGATGCGCCTGTCGTGGTGGCTGTGGGTTGATCGCAGCATGACGCCGCCGCCGGGCAGCGGCAGCTGGGAGCCGCTGCTTTACGGACTGCACCAGATGCAGATGCGTAATAAAAAGCGCCGCCGTGAGCTGGGAAGCCTGATTAAGCGCTTTCGCAGCGGGGCGGAGTCTCTGCCGGATGCGGTGGTGCTGACCACCGAAGAAGGGGTGATGTTCTGGTGCAACGGTCTGGCCCAGCAGATCCTGAATCTGCGCTGGCCTGACGATAACGGGCAGAACATCCTTAACCTCTTGCGCTACCCTGAATTTGCCAATTATCTGAAATACCGCGATTTTTCCAAACCGCTCAATCTGGTGCTGAATAACGGCCGTCATCTTGAAATTCGCGTGATGCCCTATAGCGATAAACAGCTGCTGATGGTGGCGCGCGATGTCACGCAGATGCACCAGCTGGAAGGGGCGCGGCGAAACTTTTTCGCCAACGTCAGCCACGAACTGCGCACGCCGTTGACGGTGCTGCAGGGGTATCTGGAGATGATGCAGGAGCAGGTGCTGGAAGGGGGAACGCGCGAAAAAGCATTGCACACCATGCGTGAACAAACCCAGCGCATGGAAGGCCTGGTTAAGCAACTGCTGACGCTGTCGCGAATCGAAGCCGCGCCGGTACTGGCGATGAACGATAAAATCGATGTGCCGATGATGCTGCGGGTGGTCGAGCGCGAGGCGCAAACGCTAAGCCAGCAGAGGCAGGTGCTGCATTTTTCGGTCGATGAATCGCTGAAAGTACTGGGTAATGAAGAACAGCTGCGCAGCGCCATTTCCAACCTGGTCTATAACGCGGTCAACCATACGCCGCCGGGAACGGACATTACCGTAAGCTGGCAGCGCGCGCCGCACGGAGCGTTGTTCAGCGTCGAAGATAACGGGCCGGGCATCGCGCCGGAACATATTCCGCGTCTGACCGAGCGTTTCTACCGGGTGGATAAAGCGCGTTCAAGACAGACCGGCGGCAGCGGTCTGGGGCTGGCGATCGTCAAACACGCCGTCAGCCATCACGATAGCCGCCTCGAAATTGAGAGTACGCTGGGGAAAGGCACCCGCTTTAGCTTCCTGTTACCGGAACGTTTAATTGCCAAAAATTGAGCCCGAGCGGCCGGGTGTCAGAATAACTTGCCAATGACCAGCTTCGGCTGGTCATTTTCCTTTGCAGCGCAATCACAGCTGCGTAATTAACGAACGCTCGCTGCTTTTTTGTTCGCATGATAAGCCAGATGTTTTCTATCCATCAGGTAAATAATTCTACGCATCAAAATAGAGTTAGCATAATCATCTGCTTTTGCGATCCCTCCTTGCTTTAAAACGTTATAAGCGTTTAAATTGCCCCCCTACGGTCGCAGACAGACTGTTTTTGCGTGGTAATTCAAAAAACAATTCTTTTCCACGCCGCTTTGGGAGCATATCCCGCTGAGTTTACTGACAATGGCCGCTGTATCATCCCCAGGGGAAAGGCGCGGTATTTATCCGTTTTTACAACACCACATCCACAGGCTGTAATGAATTTATGACCCATCAGTTAAAATCTCGCGACATCATAGCGTTGGGCTTTATGACCTTCGCGCTGTTTGTCGGCGCAGGCAATATTATCTTCCCCCCAATGGTTGGCTTACAGGCCGGCGAACACGTCTGGAGCGCGGCCATTGGCTTTCTGATTACCGCCGTGGGTCTGCCGGTGCTAACGGTCGTGGCGCTGGCAAAAGTCGGCGGCGGCGTAGAGAGCCTGAGCACGCCGATTGGTAAAGTCGCCGGTATCCTGCTGGCGGTCGTCTGCTATCTGGCCGTAGGGCCGCTGTTCGCGACCCCGCGTACCGCGACCGTCTCTTTTGAGGTGGGGATTGCGCCGCTGACCGGCGACGGCCCGCTGCCGCTGCTGATTTACAGCATTATCTATTTTGCGCTGGTGATCCTCGTTTCGCTCTACCCGGGCAAGCTGCTGGACACCGTGGGGAATTTCCTCGCGCCGCTGAAAATTATCGCCCTGATTATTCTCGCCGTGGCGGCAATCGTCTGGCCTGCCGGTCCGCTGAGCCACGCGATGGAAGCCTACCGCACCGCGCCGTTCTCTAACGGCTTCGTCAACGGCTATCTGACCATGGACACCCTCGGGGCAATGGTCTTTGGTATCGTGATTGTCAACGCCGCGCGTTCTCGCGGCGTGACCGAAGCCCGCCTGCTGACCCGCTACACCGTCTGGGCTGGCCTGATGGCCGGCGTGGGCCTGACGCTGCTGTACCTGGCGTTGTTCCGTTTAGGTTCCGATAGCGGCACGCTGGTGGAGCAGTCCGCTAACGGCGCGGCGATTCTGCATGCTTACGTCCAGCACACCTTCGGCGGCGCGGGAAGCTTCCTGCTGGCGGCGCTGATCTTTATCGCCTGTCTGGTGACGGCGGTGGGCTTGACCTGCGCCTGCGCGGAGTTCTTTGCCCAGTACCTGCCGTTCTCCTACCGTACGCTGGTGTTTATCCTCGGCCTGTTTTCGATGGCGGTCTCCAACCTCGGCCTGAGCCACCTGATTCAGATTTCGATTCCGGTGCTGACGGCTATCTATCCGCCGTGTATCGCACTGGTTGTATTAAGCTTTACCCGCGGTTGGTGGCATAATTCGTCCCGCGTTATCGCCCCGGCAATGTTTATCAGCCTGATGTTTGGTATCATTGACGGCATTAAAGCGTCGGCGTTTGCAGAGATGATGCCGTCCTGGACCGCGCGTCTGCCGCTGGCGGAGCAGGGCCTGGCCTGGCTGATGCCAACCGCCGTTATGGTGGTGCTGGCGGTTATCTGGGATCGCGCAGCGGGACGTCAGGTGACATCCAGCGCGCACTAACCGACGCTTTACACAGGTGTTTAACCACGGGACTTCAGGTCCCGTGGTTTTTTGTTTTTTTGGTCACCCTCCTTTGTTCTTTGCCCCCGCGAAGGCCAGAGGAGAAAAACGGCATGGAACACGATGGAAAGTAGTAACAAGCTTAAGCGCGGGCTAAGTACCCGGCATATTCGCTTTATGGCGCTGGGGTCGGCAATCGGTACCGGCCTTTTCTATGGTTCGGCTGACGCGATTAAAATGGCGGGTCCGAGCGTTCTGTTGGCTTATATTATCGGCGGCGTCGCGGCCTACATTATCATGCGCGCGCTGGGCGAGATGTCGGTGCATAACCCGGCCGCCAGTTCATTCTCGCGCTACGCGCAGGATTATCTTGGCCCGCTGGCGGGCTATATCACCGGCTGGACCTACTGTTTCGAAATTCTGATTGTCGCCATCGCCGACGTCACGGCCTTCGGTATCTATATGGGCGTCTGGTTCCCGGCGGTACCGCACTGGATTTGGGTGCTCAGCGTGGTGCTGATTATCTGCGCCGTCAACCTGATGAGCGTGAAGGTCTTCGGCGAGCTGGAGTTCTGGTTCTCCTTCTTCAAAGTCGCCACGATTATCATCATGATCCTCGCCGGTTTCGGCATCATTATCTGGGGTATTGGCAACGGCGGGCAGCCGACGGGTATCCACAACCTCTGGAGCAACGGCGGCTTCTTCAGCAACGGCTGGCTGGGGATGGTGATGTCGCTGCAGATGGTAATGTTCGCCTACGGTGGGATCGAAATCATCGGTATCACCGCCGGCGAAGCGAAAGATCCGGAGAAATCCATTCCGCGCGCCATTAACTCGGTGCCGATGCGTATCCTGGTGTTTTACGTCGGGACGCTGTTTGTGATTATGTCTATCTATCCGTGGAACCAGGTGGGGACCAACGGCAGCCCGTTCGTACTGACCTTCCAGCATCTCGGCATCACTTTTGCCGCCAGCATCCTGAACTTTGTGGTGCTGACCGCTTCGCTGTCGGCGATTAACTCCGACGTCTTTGGCGTGGGGCGTATGCTGCACGGCATGGCGGAACAGGGCAGCGCACCGAAGATGTTCGCGAAAACCTCCCGTCGCGGGGTGCCGTGGGTGACGGTGACGGTGATGACGATTGCCCTGCTGTTCGCGGTCTATCTTAACTACATTATGCCGGAGAACGTCTTCCTGGTGATCGCCTCGCTGGCGACCTTCGCCACCGTCTGGGTGTGGATTATGATCCTGCTGTCGCAGATCGCCTTCCGTCGCCGCCTGCCGCCGGAAGAGGCGAAGGCGCTGAAGTTCAGGGTGCCTGGCGGGGTCGCGACCACGGTGATTGGCCTGCTGTTCCTGGTCTTTATTATCGGTCTGATCGGCTACCATCCTGATACCCGCATCTCGCTGTACGTTGGCTTTGCGTGGATTCTCCTGCTGCTGATTGGCTGGCAGTTTAAAACCCGCCGCGAGCGAAAACTGGCGAAAGCCTAGTCATTTTCGTTCTCTTCTTGCCGGATACGCACGGGCTATCCGGCAAGCTATCCCTCCACCCCCGCCATCCTCCCCCAATAATTCTGCCGATGATGAGTCATACGCCAGTACGCTGTGGCAAGGTGTGCCCATTCTGCAAAGAGAGGAATAATGATGTTGAAGGCATGGCACCTCCCGGTTGCTCCGTTTATTAAGGAACAGCAGGAACGACTGATTATTACGCTATGGTTAAGCGGCGACGATCTGCCACCGCGGGTCACGCTGCGCGCGGAAGAGGATAACGAAGAGCTGTCGCTGCCGATGCACCGCCTGCGGCAGGAGCCGCATCCGGGCGTGGTGGCGTGGCGCGGGGAAATCAGCCTCGTTAACGGGCAGCCGCGTCGGCGCTACAGCTTCAAGCTGCTGTGGGCTGACCGCCAGCTGTGGTTCACGCCGCAGGGGTTCAACCGCTTTCCGCCGGCGAGGCTGGAGCAGTTTGCGGTCGATCTGCCGGACAGCGGACCGCAGTGGGTAGCCGATCAGGTATTTTATCAAATCTTCCCTGACCGTTTTGCCCGCAGCGAGTCTCGCGAAGCGGGACAGGATGCGATTTATTACCATCACGCCGCCGGTCACGACATCGTACGCAAAGCGTGGGATGAACCGCTAACCGCCGAGGCGGGCGGTTCCACCTTTTACGGCGGCGATCTCGATGGTATCAGCGAGCGGCTGCCGTACCTGAAGCAGCTTGGCGTGACGGCGCTGTACCTGAACCCGGTATTTGTCGCCCCTAGCGTGCATAAATATGATACCGAGGATTATCGTCGCGTTGATCCGCAGTTTGGCGGCGATGCGGCGCTGCTGCGCCTGCGCCACCATACGCAAAAAGGGGGAATGCGTCTGATCCTCGATGGCGTGTTCAACCATAGCGGCGATTCGCATGCCTGGTTCGACCGCCACCAGCGCGGTAGCGGCGGTGCCTGCCATAACGCCGATTCGCCGTGGCGCGACTGGTATAATTTTTCCCCCGAGGGCGTTGCCCACGACTGGCTGGGATACGCCAGCTTGCCTAAGCTGGACTACCGGTCGTCGACGCTGATCGATGAAATCTATGGCGGGGAAGATAGTATCGTGCGCCACTGGCTGAAAGCGCCATGGAGCATGGACGGCTGGCGCCTGGACGTGGTGCATATGCTGGGCGAAGAGGGCGGGGCGCGCAATAACCTGCGCCATATCGCCGGCATTACCCAGGCGGCGAAGCTGGAGCGGCCGGACGCTTTCGTGTTCGGTGAGCATTTCGGCGACGCGCGCCAGTGGCTACAGGCCGACGTTGAAGATTCGGCGATGAACTACCGCGGCTTTACCTTTCCGCTGTGGGGCTTTCTCGCGAACACCGATATCTCCTACGATCCGCAGAAAATCGATGCGCAGACCTGTATGGCGTGGATGGATAACTATCGCGCCGGACTGTCGCACCAGCAGCAGCTGCGGATGTTTAACCAGCTCGATAGCCACGATACCGCGCGCTTTAAGTCTCTGCTCGGCAAAGATGTTGCCCGCCTGCCGCTGGCGGTGGTGTGGCTATTTAGCTGGCCGGGCGTGCCGTGCATTTACTACGGCGATGAAGTGGGCGTGGATGGCAATAACGATCCGTTCTGCCGTAAGCCGTTCCCGTGGGATCCGGCTTTGCAGGATGGCGCTCTGCTCGAACTGTACAAGCGGATGAGCAAGCTGCGTAAGGCCAATCAGGCGCTGCGCTACGGCGGCTGTCAGGTGATTTATGCCGAAGATAACGTGGTGGTGTTCGTGCGCGTCTATAAACAGCAGCGCGTGCTGGTGGCGATCAACCGCGGCGAAGCCTGCGAGGTGGTGGTGGAGGATTCGCCGCTGCTCGACGTCACCGGCTGGCAGCTGAAAGAGGGCGCCGGGGCGCTACACGACGGCGTGCTGACGCTACCGTCTATCTCTGCCAGCGTCTGGTTTAGCCGCTAGTCGTAGAGCTGGCCCAGGCTTTCACTTTGCAAAATGGCCTCGCGCCACCAGCGCTGGGCCAGCCCGTCGTTGCCGCTGCGCCAGGCCATATAGGTGATATCTTTCTCGCGGCAGGAGATGACGGCCTTTTCGACCAGCTCGCCTTTTTCCAGCCACGGCCGGGCAATGTGGCGCGGTAAAAAGCCGCAGCCCAGCCCGGCGCGCAAGAGTTCGACTTTACTGGCGAAATCATCGACGCGGATTTGCGGCTGCTCGTCGAGCAGGTTGCTGTTGAGCGGATGGCAGTAGCGGGCGCTGTCGCTGATAACCACCGCGCGATGCAGGCTGAGCTGCTTGTTGGTCAGCGGTTGGGTTGTTTCCGCCAGCGGATGCCCCGGCGCGATGACGAAAATATTGTCCATGGCGCCGAGCATTTTCCACGACCATTCGGCGGAGGTCGGCGGTTCATTGATCGCCCCGAGAATAATATCCGCGCCGTTGTGGGTGAGCTCTTCCCACGAGCCCGCAAGAGTATGGTGGGTAAAGTTAAGGCGGGTTTGCGGGTGCTGGGCGTAGAACGCGTCGATCAGCGGCAGCAGCGCGCTAAACGGGAAAGAGTCATCCAGGGCGATTGCCAGATCCCGTTCCCAACCGGCGCTGAGCTGCACCGCCTGCTTTTCCAGATCTTTGGCGGCATTCAGCAGCAATCGGCCTTTCTCCAGCATCATTCTGCCCGTATCGGTAAATTTTGCCCGGTGCCCGGAGCGATCCAACAGAGTGATATTCAGATCGTTTTCCAGCTTTTGAATCATGTAGCTCAGCGCGGCAGGGGTTTTAAATAGCGATTCTGCGGCGGTGGCAAAAGAGCCATGTTTGTCCAGCGCGTCGAGAATCAACAGGACATCAAGGTTCAGGCGCATGCGTCAGCTTCCGGTAAAAAAGAGTGCCTCCGTTTTACCGGAGCGCCCTGTTCAATTCCAGTGAATAATTTAGAACGGTTAACCGTAAAAATTTGATAAACATAATTTTGCCCATCTTGTAATGGTTAATCGAAATAGCCATTACTTTTCGCTTTGGAAATAAATCAGAAAAAAATCTTTAATAACTCGTTAGAAATTACTGACTATACTCACCATGCTTTATCAGTCAGGATCCAGACAGCACAACGGAAACGGTAGTATCTTTTTAACTCATTGATTAACAGGATATGTTATGTCTATTCGTGAACTGATCGATCCCTCAAACTCAGCGCTTATTTTTATTGACCACCAGCCGCAAATGTCTTTTGGCGTAGCCAATATTGACCGTCAGACCCTGAAAAATAATACGGTAGCCTTAGCCAAAGCGGGCAAAATTTTTAATGTTCCGGTGATTTATACCTCCGTAGAAACCAAAAGCTTCAGCGGCTATATCTGGCCGGAACTGCTGGCCGTACATCCTGATGTGAAACCTATTGAACGTACCTCAATGAATTCCTGGGAAGACGCGGCTTTTGTTGAAGCGGTAAAGGCGACCGGACGCAAGAAACTGATTATTTCCGCACTGTGGACGGAAGTCTGCCTGACTTTCCCGGCGCTGATGGCGCTGGATGCGGGCTATGAAGTTTACGTGGTGACCGATACCTCCGGCGGCACCTCGGTTGATGCCCACGAACGCTCCATTGACCGTATGGTACAGGCCGGCGCGGTGCCGGTAACCTGGCAGCAGGTGCTGCTGGAGTACCAGCGCGACTGGTCGCGTAAAGAGACGTATGACGCGGTGATGGACCTGGTGCGCGAGCACAGCGGCGCCTACGGGATGGGCGTGGATTACGCTTATACCATGGTGCACGGCGCGCCAGAGCGTAAAGCTTAAATACACTTCATCCTTCAAGCTGCCTCTTTGTTGGCTTCGTTTGCCCGCCCCGGTCACTGACTCATGTCAGCTCCCGGGGACGAACAACCTTGCCGC
>NZ_JBEAFQ010000058.1:0-60261 GCF_040062275.1 Klebsiella sp. GW_Kp182
ATTGGCTCGGCGATTGCCGCCGGGGTGATGCTCAAGTACGTGCTGGCGATGTAAAAACGTGTTGTTCCCGGCTCGCGCTGCGCTTAGCCGGGCTACCCGCCCGGACGGGCGCCGCGCGCCGCTTCCGGGAAATACCCCAGGCTACGGCGCAAAAGCCCGATCGGGTGGTACGTAAAACGTCGTATTCCTACTGGATGCGTTCTGAAATCAGTAAATCTGTGGGCCGATTCAGCGCCGTCGGCCCCTAAAAAAGAGAAAATGGCCTTTTGATGTCAATTCGCCCAATGTTTGCCCGAAAAATCACGCACTGGTTTGCCCGACGTTCGTTTCAGAACCGCATCTTCCTGTTGATCCTGTTTACCTCGACAATCGTGATGCTGGCCATGTCATGGTATCTCACCAGCATTACGGAGGAACGCCTGCATTACCAGGTGGGACAGCGCGCGCTGATTCAGGCCATGCAGATCTCCGCCATGCCTGAACTGGTTGACGCGGTAGAAAAGCACGATTTACCGCGCATTAAAGAACTTATCGACCCGATGCGATCGTTTTCCGACGCCACCTATATCACCGTCGGAGACGCGAAAGGTCGGCGCCTGTATCACGTGAATCCAGAGGAAATCGGTAAATCGATGGAAGGCGGAGACAGCGACGAGGCGCTGTATAACGCCAAAAGCTACGTGTCGGTGCGTAAAGGATCGCTCGGTTCGTCATTACGCGGCAAGTCGCCGATCCAGGACAGCACCGGGAAGGTGATCGGTATTGTATCGGTGGGCTACACCATCGAACAGTTAGAAAACTGGCTGAGTCTGCAAATCGGATCGCTGATGATCCCGATGGCGATCATGCTACTTCTGCTGCTCTACTGCGCCCGGCGCTTCTCGCTGCATATCAAAAAACAGATGCTGAATATGGAACCACAGCAGCTCTCACAGCTGCTTATCCAGCAGAGCGTCCTGTTTGAATCGGTCTTTGAGGGGCTGATAGCCATTGACTCCCACTACCGAATTACCGCCATCAATCAAACCGCAAGGAGGCTATTAAACCTGAGCCAGCCGGAAACCATTCTGATTGGCAAAAGCATCAGCAGCGTGATCTCTCAGGAGGCATTCTTCTATGACGCGCCGCAGACAAATAAAAAAGACGAAATCGTCACTTTTAATCAGATTAAAGTGATCGCCAGCCGTATGGCCGTCACGCTTAATAACGAGCCCCAGGGCTGGGTCATTAGCTTTCGCAGTAAAGACGATATCAACACTCTGAGCCTGCAGCTCAGCCAGGTCCAGCAGTACGCGGATAACCTGCGCGCCGTACAGCACGAGCATCGCAATCTGATCTCCACCATTGCCGGGCTGCTGTTTTTAAAACGCTACGATAACGCGCTGGATCTTATTCAGCAGCAGTCTGAGAGCCACCAGAAAGTGCTCGATTTTATTGCCCGCAATTTTAAAGTGAACCACCTTGCCGGGCTGCTGATCGGCAAATATTACCGCGCCAAAGAGCTCGGATTAGAGCTGGTCTTCGATCCCGCCTGCCACGTTGAAACTCTCCCCTCTTCGCTGTCGCATAATGAATGGATCTCGATCGTCGGCAATTTGCTGGATAACGCCTACAACGCCGCCCTACGTCAGCCGGCAGGTTCAAAGCAGATCGAATGCCTGATCAACAGCGAGGGCGGCGAAGCGATCGTCGAGATCGCCGACCAGGGCTGCGGGATTGAGGAATCGCTGCGCGATCGTATTTTTGAGCGCGGCGTGACCAGCAGCGACAGCGGCGATCACGGCATCGGACTCTGGCTGGTTCGCAGCTACGTTGAGCAGGCGGGCGGCAATATCGTCGTCGATGACAACATCCCTTTTGGCACTATTTTTACCCTTTATATCCCCCTGACCCGAGATGAACACCATGGATAGCATCACCACTCTCATCGTTGAAGACGAACCTATGCTGGCGGAAATTCTGGTGGATACCATCAAGCAATTTCCCCAGTTCGAAGTCATTGGCATTGCGGATAAACTGGAAAGCGCAAAAAAGATGCTTCGCCTCTATCAGCCCCAGCTCACCCTGCTGGATAACTTCTTACCCGATGGCAAAGGACTCGATTTGATCCGCCACGCCGTCAATACTCATTATAAAGGGCGCATCATTTTCATCACCGCCGACAACCATATGGATACCATCAGCGAAGCCCTGCGGATGGGCGTTTTTGATTACCTGATTAAACCCGTTCACTATCAGCGCCTGCAGCATACGCTTGAGCGTTTTGCCCGCTATCGCAGCTCTCTTCGCTCAAGCGAGCAGGCAAGCCAGACCCATGTTGACGCCCTGTTCAATATCCAGGCAAAAGAGCAGGCGGAAGCCGCAGGCTCTCCGCTGCGGGGTATTGATGAGAGCACTTTTAATCGGGTATTACAGCTCTTTGCCGATCCGGAAACGGTCCATACCGCAGACACCCTGGCCCGTATTCTCGGCAGTAGTAAAACCACCGCCCGCCGCTACCTTGAGCAGGGCGTTAAAAACGATTTCCTTGAGGCTGAAATCAGCTATGGCAAAGTCGGCAGACCGGAGCGGATTTATCACGGTAAACATCCTGCGCATATTTAAGCACCGGGAGATGCCCTGTTGAGTGTGCATCTCCTTTTCACTCGCTTATTCCACCGTGTAGCTGACAATAATTTGCCCTTTTTTCATCTTCACCTGGGAAATGACGACTTTACCCAGTTCGGACAGGCTGGCCACGTGCGTCCCGCCGCAGGGATAGCTCTGCATGTCGCCGAACCCGACCTTGCGCAGGCCATCGGCAAAAGTAAACTGACGCGGTAAATTGTCTGCCTGCCAGGCCTCGACTTTTTCCAGCAGCGCGCTGGCCTCGGGCAGCCCGCCATGCGCGCCTGGGGCAAAAATAATACGGCTTTCTCCCGGCCAGTGATGTCCTTTGATCGGCTGCCAGCCCGACAGCTCCCCGGCCTGGGCAAGCGCGTGCCCGGCGGAGTGCAGACGCGCGTGCAGCCGCCGGCTCTCTGGATCGATGCGGATCGTGACCTCGCCGGCCGGCAGCGGCTGTGAAACGATATGCGCCACGCTATCGCCGCGGCTAACCACGCCCTCGACGGCGAGGCCGGCAATCCAGCCGCGATCCGCCGGCTGCCCGCCGCCCTGCGGGTGAAACAGCGTGCGATCCAGCTCAATGGCATAGCGGCCATCGGCTTCGCTCAGGCAGTTGACGACTTGCGCAAGGCATTCCTCGGCGTCGCTGGTGTAATAAAGGCGTTCAGTCATGGTTGTCCTCCTCTCTGTCAGGACAGTATATTGATATTGCTGGCGGCGATAATCCCGCCTGACATCAACGCAATTTTGCTCCGGAAGCACAAATGAATCTGAGCCTACTGCCCGACCTCGCCCTGTTCGTACAGATTGTGGAACAGGGCAGCTTCTCCGCCGTCGCACGCCAGGCCGGCGCAACGCCTTCGGCGATCAGCCGCAGCGTCTCGCGCCTGGAGCAGGAGATGGGCTGCAAGCTGCTGCACCGCACCACGCGCAAGCTGCGCCTCAGCGATGCCGGGAAAATGGTGTATGAACATGCGCTGGAGATGCTGGAATCGGCGCGTATGGCCATGGACTCCGCCAGCAGTACCCAGGCGGTGGCGCAGGGCAAGCTCACGCTCAGCGTGCCGAAAGCCGTGGGACGGTTTGCCATTCACCCGCTGATGCTGGAATTTTTTAACCGCTACCCGAAGATCGACGTCTGTCTGCGGCTTGAGGATCGGGTTCTCGATTTTATTGATGACGGCATCGATCTGGCGCTGCGTATCACCCCTACCCCCTCGCCGGGGCTGCACGGTAAGCCTTTGATGACCATCAGCCACGTCATCTGCGCGACGCCCGGCTATCTGGAGCACTATGGAACGCCGCAAACGCCGCAGGATCTGCGCGAACATAGCTGTATCAGCCTTGGCGAGACGCCCGCCGATTCGCGCTGGAAGTTCCGCCGCGGGGGGAAAACGGAAACAATTCAGACTCACGGCCGCTACGCCGCCAACCATACGGCCGTGCGCCTCGATGCCGTGAAGCAGAATCTGGGCATCGGCAGCCTGCCGCTGTTTACCGCCCGTGAGGCGCTGGCGCGCGGCGAGATTGTGCAGGTTTTACCGGAGTGGGAGTTTATCAGCCGCTATTCCGGCCAGCTCTGGCTACTGTGGTCGGGCAATAAGCATATGCCCGCCAGAATGCGGGCGATGATTGATTATCTTAGCGAGAAGATGAAGCCGGCTTCAGGTAGCCCAGCTCTAACGCCGCGATCGAAAACCACGGAATAAGCGGCTATGAATAAAAACGGGGATGCAATATCACCCCCGTTGATTCATCTTGATGATCAATATCGTTTACTGATGGTGGGTTGTTAAGCGTAATTTATTATAATTAATCAGGCTTCCCGCCTTAATTATCTCCCGCTCTGCTGAGGTGAGCCCCTCCATGTAAAGAGAGATCTCTTTAATGGGGCGATCGTGGCCGATTACGAACGCGGTAATCTGACGCAGATCGGTTTCCAGGGCTGACCTGATCCCCGGGATATAGATGAAGTCGCCGACCTCAAACTCCGGCAGCGCCTTCATCTGCAATGGCAGCATTCCCCAGTTAATCACGTTCGAACGATAGCGCTTCGTGGCATACTGCTGGGCAATATTTGCCAGGCCACCAAGGACTCTCTGGCAGCTGGCGGCTTGCTCTCGTGCGGAACCATCGCCGGGTTTGACCGCATAAACCATGCTGCCAATCTCCGTCTGCTCAAGCGTGACATTTTCCTGCCCCGGCAGTTGGCGGATCCGGGAAAAAACCGCCTCAAGCTGCGGATCCAGGCGACAAGGATCGTCCCCCTCGATCCGTAATTTTTCCAGCGCCGCAATCTTCTTACTACGGCCGACATAGCCCGGGTCGCGTCGCGAAAGGGTAAACTCAGCCAGCCCTAACGGATTGGAGCGAAATGATGAGGTTTCGCCTGATGGAATCAGTTCATCGGTAGTGGTCACCGGATCCATGATTTTTGAGGTCACGTTTAACAAAATATTGTCCGTCAGCTCACTCATCTCCGGCCAGTCTTTTATATTGGGGCCGTAGATCAGCGATTGCCGGGTCGCTCCTTTAATAAACCCTTGATAAACACGACTCCGATAAGGTGAAGCATCAAATTCATACTGCGGAATGTCTTCCCAGCAATCAAGCGCGGAAGCCGATGTCAGCACGCCCCCATTGGCAGCCGTCGCCGCTATGGAGCGGGCATCCATCAGCGCAACGGCCGACATTTGCCCATTCCCGGGTTTGGACCCTTCCCGGTTGGGAAAATTACGCGTCGTGTGGCGAATGCTCAGTCCATTATGCATGGGCGTGTCGCCCGCACCGAAGCAGGGGCCGCAAAATGCGGTACGCATAATTGCGCCGGCGCTTAATAAATCGGTCGTTATCCCTTTTTTGGTCAGATCCATCAGCACCGGCTGGGATGAGGGATATATCGAGAGAGAGAAAACGTTGTCACCGCAGGCGTGATTTTTTAAGGCATGAGCCGCTTCGACCACGTTAACATAATTTCCGCCAGCGCAGCCGGCGATGATCCCCTGCTGAATCCGCAGCTTCCCATGTTCGACTTTATCCAGCAGGGAGAGCCTGGCGCGTCCCTGGGAAATGTTATCCGCCGCAATCTCAACCTCGTGCAAAATATCCTGCAAATTGTCATTAAGCGTATCAATTTCATATACGTTGGCAGGGTGAAAAGGCAAGGCGATCATCGGCTTGATGGTGCTTAAATTCACTTCTATGCAGCCATCATAGTAGGCCATCTCTTTTGCTGAGAGCGGACAATAGTCTTGTTCCCTGCCGTGAATACGCAGGTAGTTTTTTGTCTCTTCATCCGTTTGCCAGATGGACGATAAACAGGTGGTCTCCGTGGTCATCACATCTACGCTATTCCTGAAGTCGGTAGACATTGTCGCCACCCCAGGCCCCACAAACTCCATAACTTTATTTTTCACATAACCGCGCTCGAACACCGCGCCAATTATCGCCAGGGCAATATCCTGAGGGCCAACGCCGGGCGAGGGTTTCCCTGTCAAATACACGGCGACAATCTCAGGATAATCAATATCCCAGGTCTCTCCGAGCAGTTGCTTAACCAACTCGCCGCCCCCCTCGCCAACCGCCATGGTCCCTAAAGCGCCATAGCGCGTATGGCTGTCTGAGCCCAGGATCATTTTCCCACCGCCGGCCATCATCTCGCGCATATATTGATGAATAACTGAGATATGGGGCGGGACATAAATACCGCCATATTTTTGTGCTGAGGACAAACCAAATATATGATCGTCGCTGTTGATAGTGCCGCCGACAGCGCAAAGCGAATTATGGCAATTCGTCAGAACATAGGGTAATGGAAAACGTTCCATTCCCGAGGCCTTAGCAGTCTGGATGATGCCCACAAAAGTAATATCGTGGGAGGCCATTGAATCAAATTTAATTTTTAACTGCTGTTCATTCCCTGAAGTATTATGGGCGGAGAGGATCGACCACGAGATCGTTCCCTTGCGTGCCTCATGCTTCTCTAACGCGACTGACCCCTTATCAGCAGCAATAATACCGTGCTGATGTGATATATAGACTCCGTGGTCATACAATTTAATCATCACATATATCCTTAGATGTTGAAAAAACACGCCTGACATTAGCCATTCGGTAAAAATGACTGGCCGCGATTAATAAAATGGGAAGAAAACAGGCAGCAAGATAAAGCTGACAATGACCGATATCAAAATAAGCGGCAATCCAACCTTAACGTAATCGACAAACTTATATCCGCCGGCAGAAAAAATCATCATATTAGCCGGGGTGCCCACCGGCGTTGCGTAAGCACATGAACAGCCGATAACAATCGCCATTAACACCGCCCGAGGATCGGCGCCCATAGAATGAGCAATAGACAGGCCAATCGGCATTAATAAAGCGGCGGTTGCCGTATTCGACATGAAATTGGTTAACACGCAGGAGATTATCAATACGGCGCTCAAAAGTAAGAAAGGCGACGCCTGCTGGCCTAATAACGCGATAATTGAGCGCGCCATAATGGCGCCAGCGCCGGTGGTTTCCAGCGCTTTTGCTAATGCCAGAGTGCCGCCGAAGAGGAAAATCGTCTGCGAGTCGATAGCCTGGTAAGCCTGTTTTTCCGTAATGACCCGGGTCACAATCAACGACAATGCGCCAATTGAACCGACGATCGCAATCGGCAAACCTAGCTGTTTTTCAAAAATCATGCCCAGTACGGTCAGGATTAATACCGATAGCGCAATCACCTGCTTATATTTCGGGCATGCCTGCGCTTTAATATTATTAACACTTTGATGCTGGGCCGCATTCGTTTTTGGCAATATGCGATAGCCGATCGTCACAAAATAGAGTATGCCGCAGGCCAGCATCGGAATGCCTAACTTAGCATATTCAAAAAACCCGAAGCGTTGACCAACCTGCTCCAGCGCCGACTGCGCGATCAGATTCCCGGGTGAGCCGATCAGCGATAAATTTCCCCCCAGCGCCGAGGCAAAAGCCAGCGGCATAAGCAAGCGCGACCGGGCATATCCTGATTTCATCGCTGCGCCAATCACCACAGGAATGAGGACCGCCGCCGTGCCGGTATTGGATAGCAGCCCGGAAAGCGTTCCGCAGACCAGCATAATGACGACTATCAGCTGCTTTTCTGTCCTGGCGTAGCGTGTAACCATACTACCAATTTTATCCGTCACCCCGGTTTCGAATAAGGCGCCGCCAACCACAAACATAGCCACAAACAAAATCACATTTTGATTAATAAAACCGGCAAAAGCCGTTTTGACATCAAAAACCCCGGTCACCACCAGAGTAATACAAACAATCATGGCCGTTACCGCTAAAGGTATTTTTTCCCAAACAAACATGACAATAGAAAAAACCAATAACGACAACGTAATCGTAACTGGAGACATAAATATATCGCACCTCACCTTGCTAAAAGGCTATGTTTTCTTAATAAGAGGACTTCCCCCCGGGCATCAGAGGATGCCCGGGCAAACCTTCATCTCCTTAAAGATTATTTAAATTACTCCCCAGGCGATTAACATCTCCCACCACCATACCCCGAGGGTGATTTGCAGAATAAAAGTCAGCAATGCTAATATCCCACCAATAATCCACCATGATTTGATATCATTATAGCCAACGCCAAAAATAACTGGCCCTGCCGCACCGCCGTAGTGGGTTACCATGCCACCATAAGAGTTGCTGAATAATAGCGCGAGCGCGGTGAGCATTATCGGTGCGCCAGAAACATTCGCCAGCATGGCAAAGACCGGTACCATCGCGACAATATAAGCACTCCCTGACGCGAAGAAATAACGAACCAATATGCTCAGTGCGACAATCACAATAAAAGCGACATTGCCGTGGCCATCAAAGGAAATATTATTTTTAAGCGCCTCTGCTAGCCATACGAAAAATCCAACCTTAGAGAGCAATGAGCTTAAACCAATAATGCCCCCGTACCAGATGAGCGTATTCCATCCTCCTTTATTCTTAATCACGTCATCCCAGGTGACGATTTTCAATACCAGCATCAGCGCCATTACGCAGATCGCAACGGTAGACTCATTGACCCCCAGGGCGCTGCTGAATACCCAACCGCCGAGCGCAAGAACAAAAAGGCAAGAGAGCATCTTTTCCCGCACCGTCATGGGCCCCAAAGCGTCTATGCCTGTCTGAGCAATCTTTTTATTATCAACCCGCTTTAATTCTGGCGGATACAGCTTGTAGGTAATCAGCGGCGTCAGCAGCAACATAATAATGCCAGGTAGTCCTGCGGCCAGCGCCCATCCTCCCCAGCTCAATTTTATGTGGCAAATATCTTCGATCATTTTCAGCGCGAGGATATTCCCGGCCATGGCGGTGAAGAACATGTAGCTGGTCGTTTTAGTGACCATATAGATGTTCAGCATGAGGTAGTGGCCCACGCGCTTCGCGCTCCGCTCCGGCTCTGACCCTAAGGCGACGGCGACGCTATTGATTATGGGTAAGACGATGCCGCCGGCGCGGGCCGTATTCGACGGCGTGGCGGGCGCCAGAATCAGGTCAAGAAAAGCGGTAACATAGCCAAGGCCCAACGTCGTGCTGCCAATCTTGCCGATAAGTATATAAGCAATTCTTTTACCCAATCCGGTAATCACAAATGCCGCGCTCAGGGTAAATGCAGAAAAGACTAACCAGGTGGTACCTGATGAATATCCGCTTAATACGCTGGCGGCTTTTATCGAACCGTCACCCAAATTGCCCACAATCACCATTGATGCCGCAACGGCGATCAGCAATACCACGGGTTCAGAAAACGGTTTAATTACTAAACCTACAATCGCTGCCAGATAGATACCGGATAATACCCAGGCAAGTGTTGATAATCCTTCCGGCGCCGGGCATAAACTGATGAGTAACGGTATTGCTATAATAACAAGCAGCTTCCATAATTTATTATTTTGCATTTCCATTCCTTACCTGCACTCAATATTTGAGGATGCTTGCTGAACGTATTCACATGCCTCCCCTCTCCTCTTCTACGGTGGATTGATAGATAATCGGAGGGTGGATATTTATTCGGGGATGTAAACCGTTCCTGAAAGAATTTTCCGCGCGGTACGTATAACCGATGCCCGAATATCCTCCGGGCGCTCAGCTGTATGACTTAAATCGACGTCGATCCCCCCGCTGGGATGTTCGACTGTAATAACGCCATCGCCCGATAGCTTCGTCAGTTCATTCGCAATAGTGCCTGGAATAACACATGCGCTTGCCAGACCGATAGCGCCGGTAATCGCCAGCGATTTATGACAGTTATGCGGCATAAAATAACGTACATTTATCGTTCCGCCGCTTAGCCCCGGAGAAATCAGAACCGGTTTAGGGATAACCATATTGCTCACATCCCCAAACCCCATCGCCTTCCCGGCCTGACGGCGAATAGATTCCAGCGATTTGAGTAAGGCTGTATCCCGATCTAATTCGCTGGCAGATTCATATCCGGTTTTTCCCAGACTCTGGGCCGGGATCACCACCATAGGCATCGCCATATCAATACAGGTCACTCGTACATTATCAAAGACTTCCATACGATTGCCCGTTGGGAAAAGCTGGCCGGATTTTGCGCCCGCGGCATTCAGAAAAGTCAGCGCAACCGGCGCGGCATGGCCTGGAACGCCATCGATTTGCGTATTGCCTTCATAAATAACCTTTCCATCTGGTGTTTGAACGTCAGCGTCAACAAAGGTATTGGTGTTCACATTTCTTATACGCACTCGCGTAACCGGCGACAGCGCCTTAACCAACCCATGTTCAATGGCAAAGCCGCCAACCGCGCACAGCATATTGCCGCAGTTTGGCGTCGTATCCACCCGCCGTTCATTGACGATGACCTGAACAAACAGATAATCGATATCCGCTTTGTCGCTAAGGGATTGGCTAATAATGGCCACTTTACTGGTTTGCGGGCTCCCTCCGCCAATACCGTCAATCTCCAGCTCGTGACCGGATCCCATTATGGTTAACAAGCACTCATCACGTTTCTGAATATCCTTGGGTAAATCATCTGCTAATAGAAAGACACCTTTTGATGTCCCTCCACGCATTAATACACAGGGAATGCTCTTCATAGCATGTTCCTTATCCGCCAGAAATAAATAGAAGAATTGAATAAAACGCCGCGTGAATTTAATTGGTTTTATGTTCTTTAAGGTTTTTATTTACTTAATTAACGGCCAGATAAATCACGCCAGGTATTTTACCAATGCATTCTACTTGCAAGAATTTCGCTGGTTGATAAAATTTTGCCATAAGAGTTATTCCTGCTAAGTATTAATAAAAAAGCATGCCTGCTTAATAATGACTTGTCGTCTACTTAGAACAACGCTTATTAAACCCTACGGAGCAATAATGAAAAATGAACTATCCGGTATGAAAGCTTTCGTCACGGTGGCAGAGCTTGGCTCATTTAGCAAAGCCGCCGAGCAGCTCAGCCTCTCGCAGCCGGCACTCACCAAAAAGATAAAAAAAATAGAGAGTCATCTGAATATTGCGCTGTTCGAACGAACCACGCGAAAACTTGCGCTTACCCAGGCCGGGAAAATACTGCTCCCCAAGGCCAAAGCGTTGATTTCCAGTCTTGATGCGGCAATATTTAACCTCAACGATTCAACGTCTCAATTACATGATACCGTTACGCTATCTTGCATTCCGACCGCCGTATTTTACTTTTTACCGCGCGCTATCGTGCAATTTAATAAAAACTACCCCAACATCAAAGTACGAATTTATGAACAAGGTATAGAAACGTGCATGAACTCGGTACGAAAAGGCGAAGTTGATTTTGGAATAAACATGAACTTCATCACATATCCAGACATCGATTTTATCCCCCTGGTGAATGAACCTTTTGTTCTGGCCTGTCGGCAAGACCACCCTCTGGCGTGTCGAAAATTAGTCGAATGGCGGGAACTGGTGAGCCAGACCTTAATCGGCGTCAGGAAATCAAGCGGCAACCGACAGTTAATAGAGAAATGCCTGGCGGATAAGCCCTGGCGACTGGATTGGTTTTATGAAGTCAGGCATTTGTCGACCTCGCTCGGCCTTGTCGAAGCCGGACTGGGCGTCTCGGCGCTTCCCTGTCTGGCAATGCCCCATAGCGGCAATAGCACCGTCGTGAGCGTTCCGCTCGTGGAGCCGGTTATCCGGCGGACGCTTGGTATGATCCGCGTAAAGAACAGGCCTCTCTCCGCGGCGGCAGAACGATTAGCTTCGCTCTTACTGCTTATGTGGACGGATGAAGCGGGCGCGCTATGGCGCAACGTCGTTGATGCCACTCACAATACCTGAGCGCCGCGCCGGCCGCTTCGTCCCCCGGTTAAGGCGCCAGGGCAATCACCTCGGCCGCCCAGCGCTGAAATCCTTCGACGTCCAGCCCCAGCGCCACCCGTGCATTTGCCGGCTGGCCCAGCCTGCCCTCGATATCAACCACCGTGGTGCCTGAGGTCCATGTGCCCTGGTTTTCTACCGCCACAAAGCACGGTTCAAGGGTAAAGAGCTGCGGGCGAACCAACCACGCAATCGCGCACAGGTCGTGCATACGCAGCCCGCTGCTCATGCTGCCGCTACGGTAGTGGCTAAACAGCGCGTGCAGCATTTTCCCGGTCTGATTCAACGTTGGCAGAGTGGCGAGGTAATCCGGCGCCAGCATCGCCTGATTGGTGACGTCCAGCCCGCACATGACGATATCCAGCCCGCTGTTGAACACTTTAGCCGCCGCTTCCGGGTCGATGGCGATGTTAAATTCCGCATTCGGCGTAAAGTTGCCGCGCCCGGCGGAGCCGCCCATGATAACCAGGCGACGGATGTTAAAGCGGCATTCCGGGTACTGGGTCAGCAGAAGCGCAATGTTGGTTAACGGGCCGATCGCCACCAGCGTCATCGGCTCCGGGGCGTGCATCAGCGCATCGCGGATCGCCTGAAATGCCGGTTTCGCCAGCGGCTGGCGGTGATGTTCAACGAAATCGTAGCCTTCCATACCGGACTCGCCGTGCACCGAGGCGGCGTCGCGCAGAGGGCGAACCAGCGGCATCGACGCGCCCTGGGCCAGGGGAACATCGGCGTTCCAGAAATGCAGAAGCTGAAGGGCGTTGCGGGTCGTTTTCTCCACCGACACGTTGCCCGCCACCGTGGTCATCAGCTGCAGATCAAGCTCGGGGGCGAACAGCGCGGCGGCAATCGCCGCGGCGTCATCAATGCCGGGATCGGTATCCAGAATGATAGGTAAGCGCATCGTTTCTCCATAAAAAATGCCAGACGTTAAGTCTGGCATCTTCTCATACTGCGGCGAAAAAGAACTTACTCTACTTCACGGACATCTACGCGCAGCTCTTTCGGCACCTCGAAAACGATGTTCTCTTCGCGGCCTTCCAGCGGCACCGCTTCGCCGCCGCCCAGCTCCTGCAAACGCGAAATCACGTTCTGTACCAGGATATCCGGCGCCGATGCGCCCGCGGTCACGCCGACGCAATCCGCTTCTTTGACCCAGGCTTCCTGGATATCGGTCGCGTCGTCAATCAGATAGGCCGCTTTCCCCATCCGCTGCGCCAGCTCGGCCAGGCGGTTAGAGTTAGAGGAGTTCTTCGACCCCACCACCAGCACCACGTCGGCCTGCCCGGCCAGCGCGCGGACGGCTTCCTGGCGGTTAGTCGTGGCGTAGCAGATATCATCTTTACGCGGCCCGACGATTTTCGGGAAACGCTCGCGCAGAGCGTCAATCACGTCGGAGGTATCGTCGACGGAGAGCGTCGTCTGGGTCATAAACGACAGCTTAGCGTCGTTTTTCACGTCCAGCGTCCAGACATCGTCCGGCGATTCCACCAGGTACATCCCCCCCTGCGGGTTGCTGTACTGCCCCATGGTGCCTTCAACTTCCGGGTGACCGGCGTGGCCAATCAGAATGGACTCTTCGCCGCGGCGGCTGGCGCGGGCGACTTCCATATGCACTTTAGTCACCAGCGGGCAGGTGGCGTCAAAAACCGTCAAATCGCGGCTTTTCGCCTCGTTGCGAACGGCCTGAGAGACGCCGTGGGCGGAGAAAATCAGGATGGCGCCGTCCGGCACTTCGCTAATCTGCTCGATAAAAATAGCGCCGCGTTGACGCAGGCTGTCGACAACATAGCGGTTGTGCACGACTTCATGACGCACGTAGATCGGCGCGCCGTATAGCGTCAGCGCGTTTTCAACAATGCTGATAGCGCGGTCAACGCCTGCGCAGAAGCCGCGCGGGTTAGCCAACAGAATCTGCATCTTACCCCTCCAGCGCCGGATCGATCTCCAGCACTTCAACATCAAAATGAACGGTACGCCCGGCCAGCGGATGATTGAAATCAACGGTGATCGAATCGCCGTTCACTTCGCGGATCACGCCGGGCATTTCGCTGCCATCCATTGCGGTAAAAAGCATAATCGCGCCGACTTCCGGCTCGCCCGCGTCGATAAACTCCCGGCGCGAGAAATATTGAATCAGGTCCGGGCTCGGTACGCCAAACGCGGCGTCCGGCTCCAGCGAAAAGGTGGTTTTATCCCCTTCTTTCAGCCCCAGCAGATGCTGTTCCAGACCTTCAGAAAGCGAGGTATCGCCCAGGCGAAAGAGCGCGGGTTTACCGTTATTGCGGGTTGACTCTGCGGTGGAGCCATCGTCGAGCTTTAAGGTGAAGTGCACCAGCACCGCACTGTTGCTCTGTACTGATTTAGACATGCAGGTTGCTCACTTGTTTTGCCCGGCGGCGGCGCCGCCGGGCGAGTTTTGTTACGCCTGTTTCTTCGCAGCCGCGTTCGGTAAGAAGCCTTCCAGCACAATCAGCGCCGCGCCGATGCAGATAGCGGTATCGGCGAGGTTGAAGGTGGCGAAGTGCCAGTTCCCAACGTAGAAATCGATCATATCGACGACAAAACCATGCCACAGCCTGTCGAATAAATTCCCCAGCGCGCCGCCAATAATCAGGGCGTAGGCAATATTATTCAGCTTTTGCGTCGCCTTAGAACGATACATCAGCACCGCAAGGATCACGCAGATACCGATAGCGATACCGGCGAAGAACCAGCGCTGCCAGCCGCCGCTGTCGGCGAGGAAGCTAAAAGCCGCGCCATAGTTGCGCGCATAGTGCAGATTAAGCGATGGGAACAGCGATACCGTATCCCCCAGAGCGAAGTTCTGGAGGATCAGGAATTTACTGCCTAAATCGATAATCAGCACGGCTACGACGACCCACAGCCAGCGTAGCCCCGTTGAACAAATCGGTTTACTCATCAGGCAAACTTACGTTTTTCGCCGTCACCGGCGATGTTGCTGACACAGCGTCCGCAGATATCCGCGTGTTCCGCCACCTTGCCGATATCCGTGGTGTAATGCCAGCAGCGCGGGCACTTGTCACCTTCGGCTTTACTCAGCACGACTTTCAGACCTTTGAGCAGTTCACTCTGCCAGGCGTCGGCCGGAGCCTGCGCATAATCGGCAACGTTCGCCCCTGAGGTCAACAGGACAAATCGCAATTCATCGCCCAGCGCGTTCAGCTTCGCCGCGAGATCGGCATCGGCGTACAGCGTTACCGCCGCTTCCAGAGAGCCGCCCACCTGCTTGTCCGTACGAGCCTGTTCGATAACCTTGTTGACTTCGCCACGCACCTTCAGCAGCGCGTCCCAGAAGCCGTCGTTCATCGCTTCGTCAGCGTCCAGGCCAAACAGGCCGGTATACCATTCGCCGGTAAAGACGTATTTCTCGCGGTCGCCCGGCAGGTAACCCCAGATTTCGTCAGCGGTGAAGGACATGATCGGCGCCATCCAGCGCACCAGCGCCTCGGCAATATGGTACAGCGCGGTCTGGCAGCTACGACGCGCGATGCTGTCAGCCTTGGTGGTGTACTGGCGATCTTTAATGATATCGAGCCAGAACGAGCCCATTTCGATGGAGCAGAAGCGCATCAGGCGCTGCACCACTTCGTGGAAGTCATAGGATTCGTAGGCTTTGACGATATCGTCCTGCGCCGCTTGCGCGCAGCCTACTGCCCAGCGGTCCAGCACGACCATCTCTTCCGGTTTCACCATATCTTTTGCCGGATCGAAACCGTTGAGGTTCGCCAGCAGGAAGCGCGCGGTGTTACGGATACGACGATAGCTGTCAGCGGCGCGTTTGAGGATCTCGTCAGAGACCGCCATTTCGCCGGTGTAATCGGTGGAAGCCACCCACAGGCGCAGAATATCCGCGCCCAGCTTGTTCATCACGTCCTGCGGAGAAACGGTGTTGCCGATAGACTTGGACATCTTGCGGCCCTGGCCATCAACGGTAAAGCCGTGGGTCAGTACCTGGCGATAAGGCGCTTTGCCCTTCATCGCGGTAGAGATCATCAGGGATGACATAAACCAGCCGCGGTGCTGGTCGGAGCCTTCCAGATACATATCGGCGGCGTGACCGGCGAATTCAGGACGCACGTCAACGACGGAAGAGTGGGTCGAGCCGGAGTCAAACCAGACGTCCAGCGTATCCGGCACCTTCTCGTAGCTATCCGCGTCGGCGCCGAGGATGTCGCGGGAATCGAGATCCCACCACGCCTGGATGCCGTCGACTTCTACGCGTTTCGCCACTTCTTCCATCAGTTCCAGCGTGCGCGGATGCAGCTCCTGCGTCTCTTTATGCACGAACAGCGACATCGGTACGCCCCAGGTGCGCTGACGGGAGATACACCAGTCAGGGCGGTTGGCGACCATCGATTCGATACGCGCCTGGCCCCAGTCTGGGATCCACTGCACGCCTTTGATTTCGGAAAGCGACTGTTTGCGCAGACCTTTTTGATCCATGCTCACGAACCACTGCGGCGTGGCGCGGAAGATGATCGGCGTTTTGTGACGCCAGCAGCACGGGTAGCTGTGCTGCATTTTTTCAACGTGCAGCAGCGCGCCTTTTTCTGACAGCAGCGCAACGACAACATCGTTGGCTTTAAAGACGTTTACGCCGTCCAGCGTTGGATAGGTTCCCGGCAGATAGGCGCCGTCCGGGCCAACCGGGTTCGCCACTTCCAGGCCATATTTTTGACCGATGACATAGTCATCTGGACCGTGGCCTGGCGCGGTATGCACCGCACCGGTACCCGCGTCCAGCGTGACGTGATCGCCCAGGATCGCCGGGACGTCAAAATCGAGGAACGGGTGCTTAAAGCGCATCAGCTCCAGCTCGGCGCCGTTCACCACCGCCAGGATGGTGTAATCAGCAATGCCGGCGCGCTTCATCACGCTGTCGACCAGGTCTTTTGCCAGGATCAGCGCCTGACCGTCAACCTGCACCAGCGCATAGTCAAACTCCGGGGAGAGCGAGATGGCGCGGTTCGCCGGCAGGGTCCACGGGGTGGTGGTCCAGATAACCAGAGAAACCGGGCCGTTGACATCGGCCACGCCAAATTTCGCCAGCACCGCCGCTTTATCGGCCGCGTGGAACGCCACGTCGATGGACGGAGAGGTTTTGTCGTAATACTCGACTTCCGCTTCAGCCAGCGCGGAGCGGCAGTCTACGCACCAGTGCACCGGCTTAGCGCCTTTGTGCAGGTGGCCGTTGCCGATGATTTTACCCAGCGCGCGGATGATGTTGGCTTCGGTTTTGAAGTCCATGGTCAGGTACGGATGCGACCAGTCGCCCAGCACGCCCAGACGGATAAAGTCTTTACGCTGTCCGTCAACCTGGGTGGCGGCGTATTCACGGCACTTAGCGCGGAACTCGGCGGCGGTGAATTTCTCACCCGGCTTGCCGTACTCCTGCTCCACTTTCAGCTCGATCGGCAGACCGTGGCAGTCCCAGCCCGGTACGTACGGAGAGTCATAGCCCGCCAGCCCTTTGGACTTAACGATAATGTCTTTCAGAATCTTGTTAACCGAGTGACCAATATGAATGCTGCCATTCGCATAAGGAGGGCCATCATGCAGAATGAAGGTTTTTTTGCCTTTTTTGGCTGCACGAATGATGCCGTACAGGTCATCATCGGTCCAACGCGCCAGCATTCCCGGTTCACGCTTGGCGAGGTCGCCGCGCATCGGGAACCCTGTTTCCGGCAAATTCAGGGTCGATTTATAGTCACTCATCAGATTCTCGGTTCCGTATTTCGGTTTGATAAACACCGTCAGGGTTATGCCTGGCCGGTTAGCCCAAAGAAGTCGCGGGCCGTTAACTCATCACGTGCGATTTGCGTTTTCAGCTCATCAAGCGACGCAAATCGCTGCTCGTTACGTATTTTTTTACGCAGTATTACATCTATATGGCGACCGTAGAGGTCCATTACAACATCCAGGAGATGAACTTCCAGCTGCTGACGCACGCCGGAGACCGTTGGACGAGTACCAATGTTGGCGACGCCCATAAAAGGTTTGTCGCCAAGCCCTGTCACTTCTACCGCATAGACCCCTTTTACCGGGGAAACCTGACGGCGCAGCGGTAAATTCGCCGTCGGGAAGCCTATTGTGCGCCCAAGCTCATCGCCGTGCACGACGCGACCGGAGATGGTAAATGGATGCCCCAGCAGCGTCTCCGCGAGGGGCAGATCGTCGTCCGCCAGCGCCTGACGTACCGCCGTGCTGCTGATGCGCACGCCGCCTTCACAGAAGGTTTGGGTACTGGTGACGTCAAAGCCGAACTCCACGCCGGCTTTTTGCAGTAACAAGAAATCCCCCTGGCGACCTGCGCCAAAGCGGAAATCATCGCCAACGGCGAGGAACTGGACGCCCAGCTGGCGCACCAGCAGTTCGCTGATAAAGTCCTGGGCGGTCAATGCCGCAAAGCGCCGATCGAAGCGCACGCACAGTACGTAATCGACGCCGCTTTCGGCCAGATAATTCAGCTTCTCACGCAGGCGCGTTAAACGCGCGGGCGCTTTATCGGCGGCAAAAAGCTCAAGCGGCTGTGGTTCAAAAATCATCACCACCACAGGTAAGCCACGCTGGCGACCTTCTGCGCGCAAACGCTGCAATAATGCCTGGTGCCCGCGATGCACGCCGTCAAAATTTCCAATGGTCAGCACACACCCGTGCGGGGCCTGACTGAGATTATGTATGCCGCGTATCAGCTTCATGTCTGGCTCAAAACAGTGAAAATCGTCCGAGTATACCTTGTACAACTGGCGACGTTAACCAGCGATTGCACCTCTTCACCGAAAGATCCCGGGAATTCATTCACTCAGCGCGAGATTGCGGGAAAATCTCTCCGGGGTCGTCGATTTTTATGGTCCAAAGGCTGTATTCGCCTGCAACAAGCTGGTAGAATCTTGCGCCATCACTACGTAATAAAGCGTTGTTAGTTTAAACGACGCTTATTTGCACAAATCCATTGACAAAAGAAGGCTAAACGGGCATTCTCCTCGGCCTTTGAATTGTCCATATAGAACACATTTGGGAGTTGGACCTTGGCTAATATCAAATCAGCTAAGAAGCGCGCCGTTCAGTCTGAAAAGGCCCGCAAGCACAACGCTAGCCGTCGCTCTATGATGCGTACTTTCATCAAGAAAGTATACGCAGCTATTGAAGCTGGCGACAAAGCTACTGCACTGAAAGCATTTAACGAAATGCAACCAATCGTGGACCGTCAGGCTGCTAAAGGTCTGATCCACAAAAACAAAGCTGCGCGTCATAAAGCAAACCTGACCGCTCAGATCAACAAACTGGCTTAATCGCCTGCTTGTTGTCGCTTTGTAAAAAAACCCGCGAAAGCGGGTTTTTTTATGCCTGTCGTTTATCACGTAATACGTCACGACTCGCGTTCTGGTTATCGCAGCCAGCTCATGCTTCCGCATGAACTGGTGCGGCGTTTTCCCGCGCGGCAAGAAACCGTTCTGGCCTATGCCTGAGGCGGCGTAAAGAGCGCCGAATAGTCGCGATGACAAATACGCTGCACCGCCGGATGCTGGATCATTCGTTCGGCAAAGATGGCGTGATACTCCTCCATGACGTTGTCCATGCGTCCGATCTCGACTATCGACTCATCGCTATAGAAATCATGCGCATAGAGCGTCGGTGCGACAAATATCGCATTGTGCGCCGCGCCGAAGGCCTTCATCAACGCCGCATCATCAAACTCGCCCAGAATTTCCACCTGCAAACCCTGCGAGTTAAACCAGTTCAGCAGCTTGCGCCCTAACATGGAACGGCGACCGGGGATCAGCAGTCGACGTTCTTCCAGACAGCCGGGGAACGGTTTTTCCGGCGGCGGATTCATGCACCAGAAGCTCACGCTGCACTCGCCGATTTTCACCGAAAACAGCCCTTCCTGCTGGGTGGAATCGATGGGGCAGTCGGAGATAATCATATCGAGTTTATGCTGGCTTAGCTGCTCCAGCAGCATTTCGTGGGTCGACTCGAAGCAGCGTAAATGGATCTGTTCATTCTCGACGACCGCGGCATCCAGTACGCCGCTCACCAACCTTTTCGACAGCGCGTCCGCAACGCCAACATCAAACAGCAGATTCGACTCTTTACGGTAGTTAACGATGTCGAGCATCTCCTGGCTCAGCGTAAACATGCGATCCGCATAGCGGAACACCAGTTCACCTAATTCGCTAGGCTCCAGCCCCCTTCCTTTGCGCTTGAACAATTTCCCCTGCAGACGTTCTTCCAGCGCCTTTATTTGCCCGGTAATGGTCTGCGGCGTCAGGAACAGCGCTTCCGCCGCGCCAACAACGGAGCCCTCTTTGTAGACATGCCAGAAGTAGTACAGGTGGTTGTAGTTGATATGCGACATGCTTCTCTCCCTGATAATGTCCAGGAGAGCCGTAGCGGCTCTCCGTGAGATGTTAAGCCGCGTAGCCCGAATCCGTTACGCGCTTACGCAATATTATGTATCCCGTGACGGCCGATAATATCGATCCAATCAGGATGCCAAGCTTGGCCCAGTTGATCAATCCGGGGTCGACGCTACCGAAGGCCAGGGTGGCAATAAAAATCGACATTGTGAAGCCAATCCCACACAGGATGCCGACAGCCATAATTTGCTTACAGGTAGTTCCTTCGGGTAACGAAGCCCATTTCAGCTTCAGCGCCAGCCAGCAGAAGACGCTAATACCCAACGGCTTGCCGATAAACAGCCCGGCAATAATACCCAACGGCAGCAGTGAGGTCAGCCCTTCGACCGTGACGCCCTGCAAAGAAACGCCCGCGTTAGCGAAGGCGAACAGGGGCAGGATCAGGAATGCCACCCACGGATGCAGCACGTGCTCAAGCTGCTTCGCCGGCGATTTGCCGTTCTGCTCTTTTAGCGGGATCATAAAGCCGACAATGACCCCAGCCAGCGTTGCGTGAACCCCCGACTTAAGAACCGCGGTCCAGAGTATGGCGCCCACCAGAATATAGATCCCGGTACGCCGTACGCCGCACAGATTTAACCCCGCCAGCACAGCAATGGCTCCGGCAGCGACAACCAATGAGACGACGGAAAGATCGTGCGTATAGAACAGCGCAATAATAATAATGGCGCCCAGATCGTCGATAATGGCCAGCGCCATCAGGAAAATCTTCAGCGCGGCGGGCACCCGATTCCCCAGCAGCGCCAGTACGCCCAGCGCGAAGGCAATATCGGTGGCGGCCGGAATTGCCCACCCTTCTCTGGCAATCGAATCCTGGCCGTTAAACGCCAGGTAGACCAGCGCCGGCACCACCATGCCGCCCAACGCCGCGACCACCGGAAACACCGCCTGGCGACGGCTGGCCAATGCCCCCTGATTCATTTCACGCTTCACTTCCAGACCGATAAGCAGGAAAAATACCGCCATCAGCGCGTCGTTAATCCACAACAGCATGTTCTTGTTGATCTCTAACGCACCTACGCGCAGCTGGACGGGCGTTTCCAGAAAAGAGCGATACAGGCCGCTGGTCATGCCGGTATTGGCTAATAACATGGCCATGATGGCGGCCAGGATTAAGATAATGCCCCCGGAAGCATCGCTCTGAAAAAAACGCTGCAGATGTTTCACTTTTACCTCACCTTATCCGCAAACAACTCGATAAAAGTATAATACATATGCGGAAACCTCGAAAAAATCAGTTTTAAATTGCCATTAGACTCGATTTTTACGAATTAACCCTCGTTAAGAGATTGGCCGTCCGATCGTCAGTGGGGGCGCTGCGTTGTCCGGACAGGAAGTCAGAGGTACGCCAGCTCCATCCTCAACGGACCATAAGGAAAGGATCCGTATCGCCATCTTCAAGGTTATGCGTATTAGCTTAGCGTGAATGGGATGAAGCATGAGCGATTGCCGCGATCGTCGACGCTTTTTATGCCCCATAAGATATTTAAAAACTATACCAATGGGAAATCTCTCTTTACGTCATTAGCATGATTGACAGGATAATCAATATATGAATATCTCGACGATTGCTGTACCAAGAAAGTTTAAAAGGTGACTACTAATCTAATAAACACCTTTGCCCTGAAAAGTATTAAAAAGCCGTGGGTAATTTTTTCATATCTATTAAACGGCCGCCATCAATAGTTATATAGCCGCCTTTTTTCAGTTCAGAGAGAAGCTTCATGGTACGGCTACGGGATATTCCTGTTCGGCGTTGAATGAAGTTAAGCACATTAATACTTTGTCGATATTCGCTGGCATAAGCCCAAAGCTCGATTAATAACGATCTCACCTTCAGATAAGAGTCCACGCCAACCAGTTCACGATCGCGTACGCTCATGACCATCAGACGATAGGCAAGTATTCGTGCGACATCGTGCCACAGATCGCACTCATCAACAGTCTTGATAAAGTCGGGCAGAGACACTGCGCGCCCGCTGCACTTCGTTTCCGCTATCAGAAAGTGTTCTGGCCGGGTCGGAACATTGTAAGTCACCCCATAACTATCGACTAATCCGATAATGGCGGGAGCAAAAGAGGAATTAACATGAAGTCCGCTGCCACAGCGGCAAAACGAAAATATACCGGACTCCAGCAGCACAATTTTATTTTCCCCGTCTGAATTCAGTAAAAACTCATCTCCGGGAGCCAAATTAAAAGGTTTACCGAAGGGCCATAGCGAGGCGAAGAGAGCATCAAGCGCTGCATGCGGTTTAGCCTGTTGGGAAAAAAGATAGGAATGCAGGGTATTCCCATTATCATTTTCAGCAACGTCTAATTTCATTTTTCATTATTACCATAATCATAGATTACCCCAAGATATACTTAACGGAGGTTATCTTCAATTCATTATAAACATCCTCCCGGAAGTATATTTTTAGCCGCAAGCACGAAAACGCAATACTTAGCACAAAGCGCAAATTCTTAATATAAACTTCAACAACCACAAATAAATCGCAAAACAAAAAATTAACATAACAATAAAATAACTGCTGAAACTATCTCTCCCGAAATAAAAATACACTAAAAAATAGTGATTCAGAAATTAAATATTCTGAATCACTATGAACAGCGATGCATTTTTCAGGCGCTATGGCGGGGTAAATGCGACATTAACTGAAATAGGCCGGTGCGGTATAATACTCAACCATTTTATCTGCAAGCCAACCGCCATCTTCACCATTAGAGTGAATGGTGGTTATGCTTACCGTCGAGCCGCCGCCCCACAGTACTGAGAAAACATGGTAGTCGGGTAGATTCAATGCCTGCATTTGCCCCCAGTCGTAACCCTTATCCTGGCGTAAAAAGTCACCGACGGTCGCCGCGCCGTAAGTTGCGCTATTCACCGTCGTATTGAGCAGATCTGACGCGATGGTATCGAGATCGCAGCCAATACGCGCATCGCCCATGAAGAAGCTTCCGCCCGATGCGTAATGCGCGGCGGCAATTTTACTGTTGCCTTCATCCACGGTTGGCATATGGCCGCCCGGAATTTGCCACAGCATTGCCGGTTTACGCAGAGCTTTAGCCGCGTGTTTTACCATCCCCAGATAATTAAACCAGCAGGTCGCGTTCCAGGCATAGTGCGCTAATGCATCAGGGCTAAAGCAATCGCGCTCAAATTTATCAAAGGCGATAAAGTCTGGCGCATACTCACCGCTATAGACACCCAGCTCATTGATAAAGTTGGCGATAGCGGTCCCCTGCGCGGCCGGATCGGCGTTCGGCCTGAGTACCCAATCTGCCGTTCCTGTCGCCCATACGTTTGTCTGCCAGCCGAATGCCACATCCGGCGCGAACTGCCGCACAAGGTAGTTGATCGCCTGGACATAACCGTAGAGATCGTTAGAGAAAGTCGGCAACACCGGCGCGCTGAATCCCGGAAGCGCAGGCAAAGCGTTAATCGCGGCCGCCAGTTGGACATTAACCTGCATGCTATTCGCTTGACGCACCGCAGCGTAGCCATACGGCTCCTGCTGCATCGCGCCAAGAAAATCGGGGTTCAGCACAAAGGTGGCGGGAACCGGATGCTCGTCATCCTTCCAGGATTGCGCCGCGAGACACTGGGTGATGAAGTTGCCAAAATGGTTACGCAACCGCTGAGCGTCCTGGAGATCGGCGAGCGCACTGCCGCCGCTGGCATTGGCGGTATACACCACCATGACCGGCATTACGCAACGGCCCGCCTCTTTTTCAATCTCACGTACCAGAGGAACGGTTTTGTGAATCGGGAGCGAATCATAATCAAGAAAGCCGTCGCCGTTTTTATCCACTTCCGCAGCCGGGACGGGGTCACCGCCGCCATCAAAACCATCGTATTTAAACAGGGCGCTGAAGGGGACGTCGCGGTATAGCGATACGGTGTCCGCCGCATTCACCGTCACGCCACCGTGGGCGAGATAGTTTGGCCAGCCTTTAACCTGCAAGGGAACGCCCTGAACAAACTCCAGGGTGATATGGTTGACGCTTTGCAACAGCCGCAGCGGCGCGTCCGGTTCACAGCGCCACGGCGTCCCGGAGAGATAAACCTCTGGCGCCTCAACGCTGTACTGGCCAGGAGCCATAGGCATCGCCAGCGTTTGCAGATGGGGAGTGCTCTCCAGCATCAGAGTATATTGATATTGCCCATAGCAGAACCGATAGCGCTGGGGCGAAACGCCCTCAGGCAAGCCCAGTATAGTGGCCTGAACCTCAACAAAACCATGGCTATCAACCTCCGTCTGCCGGAAACCGACGAGCACCTCTTTCGCCACCCCTTGTTCAGGGGTAAAAATAGTCGGCTGGGCGGGAGTCGTCACCATCTGGTTATTGATAACCGCAGGTTGCAAACCCATCTGATAGCGGTGCCCCGCGGTAAGCCGGGTCACCAGCTGCATTTGATTGACGGGCATTGTCAGGGTTCTTTCGCAGACGCCAGATTCCGTCCACAGCTCAACCACCATTTCCGCGCCGATGAACTCAGGGGCATCGACAGTCAGGCGTACCGAAGCCAACGGTACTGGCGATTGATACGCAACCCGGCAGGTCTGGGCGTCATGGCCGGAAACAAGCTTAAGCGGATACGTCGATTCAACAGGCGCGATCCGCATATCATCATTGCACAGCTCCAGCACGGTGATAGCGTAATCGCCGGCGCTAAGATCGCCGATGACTAAAGCCTGTCCCCACTCGCCGGCAAAGCGTTGTGATGTTGCGTCTGGATAGCGCAGATCGATGGTCGGCTTGAGGGTTGTGCTTTCCGCCAACGGTGGAAACTGAATTTCAATCGTCCCCTGACGGCCAGGATCGTGCGCCAGGGTTGCGGTTAAGCCGCTCATCGTGACCGGAGTTTGGGTCGCGGAAAGAAAGAACTGCAGCTCGGCGCTGGCCCCGGCCGTCAGCCAGAACTCGCCATCATGATGAAGGGTAATCGTATTTTTCTCGATGGGCCAACCGCCGTCGCTGCCCAGCGTCACGGGCTTATTGCCGAGCAAAGAACCGCTGAACGGGCTGTAAGGATCGGGATGCCCGCTGGCGGTAAACTCCAGCTTAAGTTGATTAAGATCGATAGAGTGGGAATAGAGATTGGTCAGCGTCAGGGTGACGCGCTGATACCAGCTGGTCGTACTCAGCTGGCTTGCCGCAATAACCATCCCTTCCTCTTCCTCAACCGCATCATCACCCTGCTCTTGAGGTTCCGGAGCAACCTCATCCGTTTCCTCATCAGCAGGGATATTGTCTTCAGGTTCGGGCTTCAGGCTATCAGTATCATCATCGGCGGGAACTTCAGGTTCTGGCTCAACCTCATCTGCAGCGTCATCCGTTGTCTCGTCTTGTGCCGAAGAGGCCAGAGTTAATGTGAAGGTCGAGAGTTTTACCGGAACCTGAGTGGCGGCAAAACTGAAGAATAACGTACCGCTTTCGCCCGGCTGCAGTAACAGCTGCCGGCTGTTATTAATAATGATTTCATTGACGTCAACGGTCCCCTGTGATTTACCGCTTAACGTAAGAGGCATGTCCCCTTTGAGGGTACCGCCAAAATTTCCCCACGGATCCTGATGGCCGGACCCGGTAAAGCTAATGACCGCATGATTCATATCCACGGCACGGTTATTTTCATTGGTGATGGTTAACGTGATTTTTTGATACCAGCTATTCACATCGATCTGGCTGTTTTTAATCGAGACCGTCATTGACAACACTCCTCGTTCCCTGGTGGAAAAAGCCCCGGTTTTCCGGGGCTTGTATTGTTGAACTCAATCCTTTTCCTTTAATGAAAAGGATTAGTAAGCACCAAGGTCAGTCCACGCCTGGCCCGCAGCGCAGTTCAGATCCGGCTGGTCGCCCTGAGACCACCATTTCACCTGGTAGTTATGGCCTTTCCAGCTTACCGTTTCGAATGATCCCCAGTTCCCACCGTACACGGTAGCAGCATCCCACAGCGGGTAAGGCGTAGTCGCGTCATCCCCGGAAGTCTCATCTTCTGCCGGCGTGGTATCTTCTTCCGGCTCTACTGGCACAACGCTATCTTCCTCTTCCGGCTCAGGCTGAATCTGAGACGCAGCCGGAACGGCGACCAGCACGAAACGCTGCTGGGTAGAAGGCTCACCCCAGACATCCCGGACAAACAGGGTGAACTGGAAGTTGGTTTTAACGGAAACGTCCGGAACGACGAACTCGATCACGGGAACGGTTTTGTCAGCCACGGTGATTTCAGACGGAACCCCCCAGCTGAAGGTGATATCGTCTTTATCTTCGTCAGAGGATCCTTCACCGGAAAGCTGTACGGTAGAGCCGCCGACGACGCGCAGTTCAACGGCGGCTTTCGGCGCGTGGTTCACGTCGGTAGTCGCATCTTCTTCATCTGGTTCATCCGCCGGGTCGACGTTGATGCCTTCGAAATAGAACGGCTCCATATCGATAACTTCAGACGCTATTTCATAGCCCAGACCTTCACGGGCGGCGTTAACCAGCACGCCGTTGTCCTGGTCGATTGTCCAGGTGAACAGCGCGCCCAGGCCGAGGCTGGCGGCATATTCGCCCTTGGCTTTCACCGTGCGCGGCGTATCCAGGGACATGAACAGTTTGCTGTCAGGGTTGTAGAGGTAGTCCGCGTCGGCAACCTTGTCGGTGTAGACGTTGAAGCCGTTACGGCCTTTCTGGTTTTCCAGATCCAGGTAGTTATAAATGATGTCGTACCATTCGGTGGTACCCGATTCGAAGGAGCCTACGGTGGTGCCGGTGCCCGGGTTATAGGTGCCTTTCAGCGGGGACAGGGATTCCAGCTCCGCGTTGCGCCCGTTACGGGTGTAGGCAGCGTAACCAATGTTGATGCGCTCTGCCGGGAAGCCTTCGGACAGCAGATGGCCGACAACGGTATCCACCCCCCAGCCGCCTTCTTCCAGCGCCTTCAGGTTGGTGTGGTGGGTCACGCTCTCCGCCCACGGGGTACCGAAGAAGTCATAGGTCATGACGTTGATACCGTACAGGCCCGCTTCCAGCAGCGCATTGACGTTAGAGTAGCCGAGCGTCTTGACCACCGCCGAGCTGGCAATGGAGATTTTGACGTTGCTCAGGCCTGCGGCGTCCAGCTGCTTACGCAGTTCGCCAATCAGCAGGGCGTAGTTCTCGCCGTCTTCCGGGCCGTACGGGTTGCCAGCGCCTTCGGCGTTCGGATATTCCCAGTCGATATCCACTTCGCTGAACATCGGGAACTGTTTGAACAGTTTTACCACGCCTTTGGCAAAGACCTTACGCGCGGCGTCAGACGCGGCGGTTTCATGGAAACCGTTACTCATGCTCCAGCCGCCGATGCTCATGGACAGCACCAGGTCGTGGCCCTGCTGCTTCGCTTTGGCCTGCAGATCGCGCAGGCCGCCGAGCAGGCCTTTAGTATTACTCTGGGTCACGGTCTTCGGATCGACATCCCAGCCGCTGACGGTATGGCCAACGTTAACGTAAGACTGGAAGTCGCCCCACGGGTCGAGAAAGGTGGGCTCGTACTTCACTTTTCCGCACTGATCGGCACCTTCGGCAACCACGTCGCGCCACAGGTTGTCTACTTTGTGGAAGCCGGTCACGCCGACGAAACCGACGATGATTTTGTCGTAGGCGGTAGGAGAAACGTTGGCCAGGTCGTAGCCGCGACCGCGGTTATCTTTTGAATCATCGCCCTGCAGACGACCATCATACTGTGACCAGTCGGTGTAGTAGCCGAAGACTTTGGGTTTGGTGGTGGAAGCTTTGTATTTGTTATAGACCGGTTTAGCGACGCGAGCGGAGGTATAGCTGTATGCGCTCACTTCTGTTGCCGGGTTAAAGCCGTCTGCGGCGTTGCTGGTTTCGGTCAGCGTATCGCCTTGAATCAATTTGCTGGTAGCCATTTTTAATTTCCTTTTAAGTTTGAAAAATTGTCGCAGTTCGTTCTGCCGGGCCAATAATCCAATCCTTACGAGGCGATGGCTAATCACAAAACATCACGTTTTCGAGACAGGCTTCACGCTAATTTATGAGGCCAAAATGATAGTAATAATCTCCGGCTCATCAGCAGGTAAACGCATCTCATCAAAACGGGATTAAAACATCAGCAGCATAGTAAATATCATTAATCATCTAGTTAAATATCATTTAACTTACATGAGATTATGTGATTAAGCTCTCACCATCAAATGACATTACAATAATACGGATGACAAGTAATAGATTAAGACAATTCTCGTACAATATATTTAACGCAAGCAAACAGGATCATATCTAAAGGACGACAATATGAAAACTTATCTCATCAACGACAATTGCGTTTATAATGAAGGAAAGTATGAACTGAGAACCGCTTCCAACTCAAAGGTCATTAAAATGACGGCAATGAGGGCGAAGTGTCTTAGCTTCATCATCGAAAATGCTGATATGGATATTATTGAGCGCCAAAAAATAACCACAGAGTTATGGGGAAGTCGTAGCCATTTTGTCAATGATGCAAATTTAACTCAAATACTCTACCTGATCAGACGAGATCTGAAGTCGCTTGGAATAAACGATCTCTTTATCACCATCCCAAGACAAGGCATTCAAGTTAATAAAGAGATCCCTATTAAAGCAATGGAAAGCAAGAAGAAAGAAAACAAACGACAGGTTTTCAGAAAGACGCTGGCAGCATTAACCACGGTCTTTTCTGTCACCCTCGGTACAGTGATGTATTTGCATATTCATTAATTCAAGGAGAGAAAAAATGAACCCAATCATTGATGGCATTTTGGCGATGGAAGGTGGTTACAGCCTGAACCCGAAAGATAAAGGTGGTGCAACCAACTGGGGAATCACTGAGGCGACAGCCCGGGCCCATGGTTATACCGGTGAGATGATCAACCTGACGCGAACTGAAGCATTTTCTATTCTCGAAGAAGATTATTGGATTAAACCTGGCTTCGAGCAGATATCAACACTCTCCTGGCCCATTTCCTTTGAACTCTGCGATGCCGCAGTCAATATTGGCCCCCACTATCCCTGCGTGTGGCTACAGCGCTGGCTAAATGCACTAAATCGGGAAGAAAGAAGCTACCAGGATATCAAAACCGATGGCAAGATTGGCCCCCGAACGCTCGCGGCCCTCAAGTATTTTCTGACCTTACGTGGTAAGCAGGGGGAGGAGGTATTAGTCAAAGCGCTCAACTGTAGCCAGGGCGCCTACTACCTGGATATCACTGAAAAAAATAGACAAAATGAAGAGTTCATTTTTGGCTGGATGAAAGCCAGAGTCAAATAACACGATTATTTAATTATAGCTAATAAAAGACTCAGGGATGAGCCTTTTATCATGATCGATATACATTAAAGATGTAGTTAATGTATTTTTGCGTCGTCCAGCGCTTTTTTAATTTTCTCGCCAAGAATTTTTAAAATCGGCCCTGCAAATACTCCGCCAAGACCGGCGGCGAGTAGCACCATATTAAAACTAAGCTCTTTTTCAATCGCTACAGCGCTGAGCAAAAAACTGGTAAAACAGGAAACCACCACTTGGGTCAAACAGTGCATGATTCCCTTATGGGAATGATCGTCACCCTCTTGCCTATCACGGCGGATAAGATAGCTAACAAATCCCCCCCAGGCGCCGGTAGCAATAATTGTGAACAATATTTCGACTTCCAGCAAAACGACTTCCGTGGTTTCGAGATGGTTGGGAATAGACATAGTACACTCCTTGATTAACTCATATAAAAAGGCACCACCAGAGTGTAGGTAGGTTGACTATTTTAAAATAATCAAAGAGTATCAAACCAAACCATATTTGATATAGTGTTTGAAAAGATACTCCTCAGCGACGAAATGATGACAGCGTGTGTAACCGGGAGACAACTTCGTTAATGATGGATATATTTTTACTATTTTTGTCCCATGATGCATAAATCTGTATAGATTTGAACGTGAGTTCAGGTGGCGGCTGAACAAACTTAATATCATATTTGCGCTGATTTTTATAAAAAAGTGCCAGCTTTAACGGCATTAATGCGATTAATGAGGTGCGTTCAATCATACTTAACATCCCATTAAGTGAATCGGTGCGATAGCCGATAATGCGCGATCCTTTATAATAAAGATTATCTTTAAAAAGGCCTTTATCATTTATAATCATCGGAGAATACCTACCCAGTTGATACATCGCGTGACGAGAAGAATAGAAATGATGTAATGAGATATGAGGTAAGGTACTCAGGATATGGTTGCTGGCGAAAATGCAAACAAAGCTCCTGAAGCTGTCGATAAGCTGATTATCAATTCCCGGGATATTCAACGGCTCGCTGCTAATCAGAAGATCGCATTCCGCAGTGAGTAGTAAATCAGCCAGCACCTCGCGGGAAAGATTTCGTGATGAATAATGATTTAGTAACACGTGCTCAAAGATATCGTCTGCATAAAGCTGAGAGAGGTAGTAAGTCTCAACGATATCTCCGCCTAAAATAGTCATCCTGGCGTCAGCGTTATCTTTTTTGTCGGAAATAAATGTGCTCTCTACCAATTCCATCACCTGACGGAAATTTTGATAGATTTCAATCGCCTTCGCGGTAGGTAACAAACCATCTTTACCACGAACAAACAACTCTTCCTGATAATACCCTTGTAAACGGCGGAGCGCCAATGACACGGCAGAAGGGGTAATTCCAAGTTTTTTGGCTGCTTTAGCAGCATTTCCAGCCGAAATAACAGCGTCAAGAGTCTTGATTAAATTATAATCAAAATCCTTATTGGCACCTTTCGATCCCATCCGCTGCAGGCCTCTAAAAATGAAAAAAGCAATATAGATAATACTCAAAATAAATCAATTGTTAGCCCTGATAAATAATAGGTTAATTTAAATAGTGTGGAAGCCGGATAGAAAAAAGCCCGGGCACGAAGGCCCGGGCTTGGAGAAAGTCAGGAAATGAATAGCAATTAGCGCGTCAAATCATCGAAAAACTTCTTCACGCCATCGAAGAAACTTTTAGAGCGCGGACTGTTCTTCTCACCCGTTGGTCCACCAAAGCTCTCCTGAAGATCTTTCAGCAGCTGCTTTTGTTTATCGTTAAGACCAACCGGAGTTTCAACCACCACGCGGCACAGCAGATCGCCCTGCGCACCGCCGCGCACGGACTTCACGCCTTTACCGCGCATCCTGAACAGCTTACCTGTCTGCGTCTCGCCCGGCACTTTAAGATTTACACGACCGTCCAGCGTCGGAACCTCAATCTCTCCGCCGAGAGCGGCCATGGTGAAGTTAATCGGGACTTCGCAGTACAGATTATTTCCTTCACGCTCGAAAATGGCGTGCTGCTTAACCTGGACCTGTACATACAGATCGCCAGCCGGTGCGCCATGCTCGCCCGCTTCACCTTCACCTGCCAGACGAATACGGTCGCCGGTATCGACGCCCGCCGGGATTTTAACCGACAGCGTTTTGGTTTTCTCAACGCGACCATGACCGTGGCATTTATTGCACGGATCTTTAATCAGCGTACCGCGCCCCTGGCAATGCGGACAGGTCTGCTGAACGGCGAAGAAACCCTGGCGCATCTGGACCTGGCCCGCACCGTGACAGGTTGGGCAAGTCTGCGGCTGGCTACCCGCTTTGGCTCCGCTGCCGTGGCAAACGTCGCACTCTTCCAGAGTCGGGATACGGATCTCTTTGGTTACGCCGCGAACGGCTTCTTCGAGCGTCAGATCCATGTTATAGCGCAGGTCCGAGCCGCGCGCTGCGCGCTGGCGACCGCGTCCGCCGCCAAAGATATCACCGAAAACATCGCCAAAGATATCGCTGAAATCCGCGCCGCCACCAAAACCACCGCCGCCGCCGCCCATGCCGCCCTGCTCAAATGCGGCGTGACCGTACTGATCGTAGGCTGCACGCTTCTGGGCATCGGTCAGGATTTCATACGCTTCTTTGATTTCTTTGAATTTAGCTTCAGCCTCTTTATCACCCTGGTTACGGTCCGGGTGATACTTCATGGCCAGGCGCTTATACGCCTTTTTGATTTCACGCTCTTCCGCTGTTCTGGAAACGCCTAAAATCTCGTAATAGTCTTGCTTTGCCATTGGTGTTTTTCAGCCCCTTAACATGCGTGCACGGGCGGAGAGGAAACCTCTTCGCCCGTGCCAGTGTTTTACCCGTTCAAAGGGCGATTATTTTTTGTCTTTCACTTCTTCGAACTCAGCGTCAACAACATCGTCGTCCTTCGCGTTGCTCTCGGAAGCGTCAGCGCCGCCAGCCTGCTGCTGAGCGTGCTGCTGCTGAGCGATTTCCATCAGCTTCTGGGAAGCCTGGGCCAGCGCCTGCATTTTCGCTTCAATATCGGCTTTATCTTCACCTTTCAGCGAAGTTTCCAGCGCGGTCAGCGCAGACTCGATAGCGGTTTTATCGTCAGCCGGCAGTTTATCGCCTGCTTCTTCAACCTGCTTACGCGTGCTGTGCAGCAGGTGGTCACCCTGGTTACGGGTCTGTACCAGTTCTTCAAACTTACGGTCAGCTTCTGCGTTAGCTTCAGCATCGCGTACCATTTTCTGAATTTCTTCTTCGTTCAGACCAGAAGAGGCTTTGATAGTGATCTTCTGCTCTTTACCGCTGTTTTTGTCTTTCGCGGACACATGCAGGATACCGTCAGCATCGATGTCGAAAGTCACTTCGATCTGAGGCATACCGCGCGGTGCCGGGTTGATACCATCCAGGTTGAATTGACCCAGAGATTTGTTATCCGATGCGCGTTTACGCTCACCCTGAATAACATGGATGGTTACCGCAGACTGGTTGTCTTCAGCAGTTGAGAACACCTGGCTGTGCTTGGTCGGGATGGTGGTGTTCTTATTGATCAGCGCAGTCATCACGCCGCCCATGGTTTCGATACCCAGAGACAGCGGGGTAACGTCCAGCAGCAGAACGTCTTTCACTTCACCCGTCAGGACGCCGCCCTGAACAGCAGCGCCAATGGCAACGGCTTCGTCCGGGTTAACGTCTTTACGCGGCTCTTTACCGAAGAACTCAGCAACTTTCTTCTGAACCATTGGCATACGGGTCTGACCACCAACCAGGATAACGTCCTGGATATCGGATACGGACAGGCCAGCATCCTGCAGAGCAACTTTCAGCGGCTCGATGGAACGGTTAACCAGATCTTCTACCAGGCTTTCCAGTTTCGCACGGGTCACTTTGATGTTCATATGTTTCGGACCGGTGGCATCTGCGGTGATGTACGGCAGATTCACGTCGGTCTGCTGAGCGGAAGAGAGTTCAATCTTCGCTTTCTCAGCGGCTTCTTTCAGGCGCTGCATCGCCAGCGGGTCGTTACGCAGGTCAATGCCCTGATCTTTCTTAAACTCGTCAACGAGGTAGTTGATCAGACGGGTATCGAAGTCTTCACCGCCCAGGTGGGTATCACCGTTGGTCGCCAGAACTTCGAAGGTTTTTTCGCCATCAACTTCGTCGATTTCGATAATGGAGATATCGAAGGTACCACCACCGAGGTCGTACACCGCGATAGTGCGGTTGCCGACTTCTTTATCCAGACCGTAAGCCAGCGCAGCGGCAGTCGGTTCGTTGATGATACGTTTGACTTCCAGACCTGCAATACGGCCGGCGTCTTTGGTTGCCTGACGCTGAGCATCGTTAAAGTAAGCAGGTACGGTAATAACCGCTTCAGTTACCGGTTCACCCAGGTAATCTTCAGCCGTTTTCTTCATTTTCTTCAGCACTTCGGCAGAGATCTGCGGCGGTGCGGTTTTAGTGCCTTTCACATCAAGCCATGCGTCGCCATTGTCTGCGGCAACGATTTTGTACGGCATGATAGAAACGTCACGCTGGACTTCTTCGTCCTGGAAGCGGCGGCCAATCAGGCGTTTAATCGCAAACAGGGTATTTTGCGGGTTTGTCACTGCCTGACGTTTAGCCGGCTGACCAACCAGAGTTTCACCATCCTGGGTATAGGCAATGATAGAAGGCGTGGTGCGATCGCCTTCGGCGTTCTCCAGCACGCGTGCAGTAGTGCCATCCATAATCGCTACACAAGAGTTGGTAGTACCCAGGTCGATACCAATAATTTTACCCATCTAAACGTCTCCACTAAAAATTCAGTCAACATGTGGTTGTGAACCTGTAATAAGGGCGAAACGTGCGGTTTCAACTACCCAGACATCATTTTTTTTCAGGTTCATTCACTGCGGTTGACTACAAGATGGGGTCGCCCACCGCGGCATCAAGGGGGGATACAAAAAAATTTTTGCCCTGCCCGCGCCGACGGGTGGCAAGCAGGCCTCATAAGCGGTCCGGAAAGCGGGCCTAAAAACGCACAAAATATAATTAATGATAATAATTAAAGTTAAATATATTCATAAAACAATTGACATAATCCGCAATGATTACGTGCTAAAGACAATAAAGTTCCGGTGATAAAATACGCCCCCGCTATGACTCATCCAATATTCAGGAAATCCTCATGAAATCACTGATTCATATATCAGCAGGGTTATTTTTAAGCACCGCCTTAATAACGTCAGCATCCGCTAACGATCATAAAATTTTAGGGGTTGTCGCCATGCCGCGAAATGAGACTAACGATCTCACGCTGAAGCTACCGGTATGCCGGGTGATTAAGCGTATCCAGCTCACTGCCGATCGCGGCGACATCCAGCTCTCCGGCGCGACGGTGTACTTTAAAGCCAGCAATAGCGCCAGCCGGAGCCTCAACGTTCCATCAACCATCAAACAGGGGGCAACCACCGACTGGATTAACATTAATAGCGACAACGATAACAAGCGCTGCGTAAAAAAAATCGCTTTTTCTGGCCACACGATTAACTCTTCTGACATGGCCTCGCTAAAAATCATTGGCGACGATTAATATTACTGTTCACCTTGTCTGGTATTTATGAAAATTAATTATCTGGATGATGAAGACCTCTCTTTTCTTCATCGCTGTAGCGAAGAGCATCTGGAAACATTCACCCGAATTCTGACCCACAATGAGAATGGAAAGCCGCGCCTTTCAAGTACGCTATTACGTAATCAAACTTTCCAGGCGATGGCAGGGCATCCCGAACGCTATCGTCGCAACTGGCAGCTCATTGCCGGCGAGCTCCAGCACTTCGGCGGCGACAGCATCGCCAACACGCTGCGTCGTCACGGAAAGTTCTACCGGGAAATTTTGCTGGATGTTTGCAAGCGGCTAAAAATCAAAGCCGATAAGCACACCTCTACGCCGGAAATAGAACAGCATCTTCTGGAGCACTTCCTTGAACACAGCTGGAAGAAGATGGACGATCGGCAGAAAGCTGACTTCTTCACTGCCGTTGAGTGTCGGGTCAACGACCATAAAGCATTACTTCCCCATCTGCTGCAGACAAATAAGCTGGCGCAGGGCGTCAACCACCTTCTGGAAATCCGGCTGGCGAAGATCCTGCGCACGCACGCCGCGGTTAGCGTCATCGGCCACGGTCTGGTTCGCGGCGCGGGGCTTGGCGGCCCCCTCGGCGCCGCGTTTAATGGCGTCAAAGCCGTGAGCGGCAGCGCTTATCGCGTGACCATCCCGGCCGTACTGCATATTGCCTGTTTACGGCAAATGACCAGTCTTTATCAGGTGAAAAATGAAATTGGTGAAAAATACCCCGCCAGATCATAGACAGTTTCGCAGCGCCTAATTATTATGCCGCGCCCGTCGCTGAGAGACGGGGAATGCTTCCCTTTCTAATCATTATTTTGAGGAATTATGGGCAACACTAAGTTGGCTAATCCGGCACCGCTGGGCCTTATGGGCTTCGGCATGACCACTATTCTGCTTAACCTGGCAAATAGCGGCCTGTTCGCGTTTGATGTAGCTATCCTGGCGATGGGCATTTTTTACGGCGGCATTGCGCAGATTTTTGCCGGCCTGCTGGAGTTTAAAAAAGGCAACACCTTTGGTTTAACCGCATTCACGTCTTACGGCGCTTTTTGGCTGACGCTGGTTGCTATTCTTCTGATGCCGAAAATGGGCCTTGCAGAAGCACCCAACGCGCACTTCCTCGGTATGTACCTGGGACTATGGGGCGTTTTTACCCTGTTTATGTTCTTTGGCACCCTGAAAGCCGCGCGTATGCTGCAGTTTGTTTTCCTCAGTCTGACCGTGCTGTTCGCGCTGCTGGCGATTGGTCACCTGGCTGATAACGAAGGCATCGTTAAGATTGCGGGCTGGGTCGGTCTGGTCTGTGGCGCTAGCGCCATCTATCTGGCGATGGGTGAAGTGCTGAACGAGCAGTTTGGCCGCACCGTTCTGCCAATCGGCGAAAAGCATTAATTAACGTCGCCGCTCGCGAGCGGCGACGTGAGCCCTATCGATTTACGGCAGGCGCTGCAGTTCAGCTTTCGGCGCAGCGACCTGTTGTTCCAGCCCCTGGCGCAGCCAGATCCCCAGCCCCAATCCCATCAACGACAGTGCCAGCACGTACCACGCGGGCGCCATCGGCGAAACGCCCATCAGCATGGTCACCGCAATCGGCGTCAGACCGCCAAAGATGGCGTAAGAGACGTTATAAGAGAATGAGATACCGGTAAAACGCACTTCAGCCGGGAACGCGCGCACCATCACATACGGAACCGCCCCGACCACGCCGACGCACAGCCCCACCGCACCGTAAAGCAGGAACAGGCGCTGCGGGCTATCGCCGGAAAGATGATAGAACGCCCAGCTTGCCGCCGCGAGGAATACGCTGCCGACAATAAACGTGCGGCTGGCGCCAAAACGGTCAGCGGCCAGCCCTGCCAGCAGGCAGCCGATACACAGCATGATAGTGGCAATACTGTTCGCCTGCAGGGTGATTGCGGGGGCAAAACCGTAGTGCTTTTGCAGCCAGACCGGCGACATCAGGATCACCACCACCACGCCGGCGGATAAAAGCCAGGTCAGCAGCATTGAGACCACCACCGCTTTCTGATGCTTCAGCGCGACGGCTTTAACCGGCAGCTCCTGCGCTAACGCTTTACGCTGCTGCATTTCGAGGAAAATCGGCGTCTCCTGGAGCCAACGGCGCAGATACATGGCGACAAGACCAAACGCGCCGCCTAACAGGAACGGAATACGCCAGCCGCCATCGTGGATACCCTGAGGAGTCAGATGAGTATTAATCAGCGTCGCGACGACCGACCCCAGTAATATCCCCACCGTCAGGCCAGCGGTCAGCGTACCGCAGGCGATACCTATTCTTTTTTCCGGTACATGCTCCGCCACAAAGACCCAGGCGCCGGGGACTTCACCGCCAATCGCCGCCCCCTGAAGAATGCGCATAAGCAGCAGCAAAAGCGGCGCCACGATGCCTACCGACGCGTAGGTGGGCAGCAGGCCAATCGCCAGCGTAGGCAGCGCCATCAGTAAAATACTCAGGGTAAACATCTTCTTACGCCCGACCAGATCGCCAAAATGGGCCATAATGATGCCGCCAAGAGGACGAGCTAAATAGCCCGCCGCAAAAATGCCGAAGGTCTGCACCTGGCGCAGCCATTCCGGGATATCGGCCGGGAAAAATAGCTCGCCGACAACGGCGGCGAAGAAGACAAAGATAATGAAATCGTAAAACTCCAGCGCGCCGCCGAGGGCGGCCAGCGTCAGCGTTTTATAATCCTGTCGATTCAGAGGTCGGGTGTAGTGTGACATAACGGGCAATCATCCAGAGGTATGAAGATATTCTACGCACGGTGTAAAGTAAAAAACACTATATCGTAAATAAAACAACACACCACTGGTGATGCAGGTTATATCAGGAATACGGTAAATTCAGGATAATGTTTCACGCCTGGCGCTTTTAGGACGGAAAGCTGCTACTACTTCGCCGTTTGTTTCCACGTAAGGCCCCTCAAGCAGCTGTACACAATACGGTACACTCGCGAAAACGCCGTGCACCAGCACGTTACCTTCCGCATCTTTCACACCTTCCAGCGTTTCCTCAATCGCCTTTGGCTGCCCGGGCAGGTTAAGGATCAGCGCCTGCTTGCGGATAACGCCAACCTGACGAGACAGAATGGCCGTCGGCACAAAGTGCAGGCTCACCTGGCGCATTTGCTCACCAAAGCCGGGCATCACCCGATCGGCAATCGCCAGCGTCGCATCCGGGGTAACATCACGGCGGGCCGGGCCCGTGCCGCCGGTCGTCAGGACCAGGTGGCAGCCCATTTCATCGACCAGTTCACAGAGGGTTTGCTCGATAATAACCTGTTCATCCGGGATCAAGCGGGTTTGCAATTCGAAAGGCGTGGAGAGCGCACGGGCCAGCCACGCTTCAAGCGCGGGAATGCCTTTATCCTGATAGACGCCGCTGGAGGCGCGATCGGAAATGGAAACTAAGCCGATTCGTAAGGTGTTCATGATTATTCCGTTCAAACAGTATTAATAGACAGAATAATACACCGAGGGGAGCAAGGCAGACAGTTTAATGTGGCCGACGGACGCCGGCCACATGGGGGATTACAGCAGATCGCCGATCATTTTTTCCAGTTTTTCCTGGTCGATCGCAAACTTGCGGATGCCTTCCGCCAGTTTATCTACCGCCATCGGATCCTGGTTGTGCTGCCACAGGAATTCAGATTCGGTGATACGCGCCGGACGCGCTTTAACTTCGCCGCTGAAGGCCAGTTTGCGTTCGATGGCGCCTTCGCTTTCCGCCAGCTCTTTCAGCAGCGCAGGAGCGATAGTCAGACGGTCACAGCCGGCCAGTTCGAGGATCTCGCCGAGGTTACGGAAGCTTGCGCCCATAACCACCGTTTCGTAACCGTGCTGTTTGTAGTATTCGTAGATTTCGCTTACGGACACCACGCCCGGATCTTCTGCCGGCGCGTACTCTTTCTTATCGGTGTTGGCTTTGTACCAGTCGAGGATACGGCCAACGAACGGAGAAATCAGGAATACGCCCGCTTCCGCACAGGCACGCGCCTGAGCGAAGGAGAACAGCAGCGTCAGGTTACAGTTGATGCCTTCTTTTTCCAGCTGCTCAGCGGCGCGAATGCCCTGCCAGGTAGAAGCCAGTTTAATCAGAATGCGATCGTTGCCGATGCCAGCATCGTTGTACAGTTTGATGAGGCGCTTAGCTTTGGCGATAGAAGCCTCGGTGTCATAGGACAGGCGAGCATCAACTTCGGTGGAAATACGGCCAGGGATCAGCTTAAGAATTTCGAGACCAATGTTCACCGCCAGCTTATCGGAAGCATCGATAATCTGCTGCGCGCGGTCGCTGCTCTGGCCGCGAGCCCAGGCAACAGCGTCATCAATCAGCTTACGGTACTCAGGGATCTGAGCCGCGCCGAGAATCAAAGAAGGGTTAGTCGTGGCGTCCTGAGGCTGATACAGCTTCATTGCCGCGATATCTCCGGTATCAGCTACGACAGTGGTGTACTGACGCAGAGAAGTCAATTTATCCGTCATGATAGTGTTTCTCTTAAACAGCAGTTAAGGGGATGTAACCGGTCTGCCAAGATGATAACACGCTGCCGGGGCAGCGCAACCGCCTACAATGCATGAGCGCAGAGTGTGATAAACTGGGCCAATTAATTCCCTGAACACTAAAGGATTGTCACTGGATTGGTAGCGCTTACACTCGCGCACCGATATGGGCAAGAGGATGCTTGATGCCTGATTTTCTGTCGTTTATCAATGAAATACTCTGGGGCTCGGTAATGATTTATCTGTTACTGGGCGCTGGCGTCTGGTTTACCTGGCGAACAAAATTTATACAGTTCCGTTATATCCGCCAGTTTAGCAGAAGTCTGAAAAAGAGCCTTCAGCCGCAGCCCGGCGGGTTAACCTCTTTTCAGGCGCTCTGTATGAGTCTGGCGGCGCGCGTGGGCAGCGGCAATATGGCAGGCGTGGCGCTGGCCATTGCCGCAGGTGGCCCCGGCGCCGTTTTCTGGATGTGGGTCTCGGCGCTGCTCGGCATGGCCAGCAGTTTCGCCGAATGTTCTCTCGCGCAGCTTTATAAAGAGCGCGACTCCCGCGGGCACTTTCGCGGTGGCCCGGCCTGGTATATGGCCCGGGGACTCGGCATGCGCTGGATGGGCGTGCTGTTTTCCATTCTTCTCCTGCTGGCCTACGGCGTCATCTTTAATACCGTACAAGCCAACTCCGTTGCCCATGCCATGGAGTATGCGTTTCGTTTACCCGATGTTATCACCGGCGGCGTGCTGGCGGCGCTGACCCTGCTGGTCATCGTTCGCGGGATTCGCGGAGTAGCGCGGCTGATGCAGTGGCTCGTGCCGCTTATGGCTTTACTGTGGGTGCTGACCAGCCTGATTATTGGCCTGTGGCATATCACCGCCCTGCCGACGATTTTTGAAATCATTTTCCGCTGCGCTTTCGGCTGGCAAGAGGCCGCTGCGGGCGCGGTGGGCTACACCATCAGCCAGGCGCTCACCAGCGGCTTTCAGCGCGGGATGTTTTCCAATGAAGCGGGTATGGGTTCGACGCCAAATTCCGCCGCCGCTGCCGCCTCCTGGCCCCCTCATCCCGCGGCGCAGGGGATCGTACAAATGATTGGCGTCTTTATTGATACCATCGTGATCTGTACCGCCAGCGCCGTGATCATCATGCTGGCGCCGCGAGACGGCAACGAAGAAGCGGCAAATGGCATTCAGGCCATCCAGCATTCGATGAGCAACCTCGTCGGCGACTGGGGTTCCAGCTTTGTCGCTTTTATCGTGCTGCTGTTCGCCTTCAGTTCGATCGTCGCAAACTATATCTATGCCGAAAATAATCTCATTTTTCTCCGCATGGATAGCCTGCGTAACATCTGGCTGCTGCGTCTGCTTACGCTGTGTATGGTCGCCACCGGCGCGATGGTCAGCCTACCGGTGGTCTGGCAGATGGCGGATATCATCATGGCGCTGATGGCGATAACTAACCTGACGGCTATCCTGCTGCTGTCGCCGACGGTGCGCATCATTGCCAGCGATTATCTGCGACAGCGGAAGCTGGGCCAGCGGCCGGAATTTGACGTCACCCGCTACCCTGAAATTCATCAGCAGCTGGTACCGGGAACATGGGACAACCTGCCGCGCGAATAGCGCGGCAATCGCAGCTATCGATCCTCTCATGACGTTTTTTTGCTAAAGTCGTCAAAAATTTCCTGTAAGGACTGGATATGCTCATTCTGATTTCACCTGCAAAAACGCTCGATTATCAAAGCCCGCTGGCAACGACGCGTTATACCCAGCCAGAGCTACTGGAACACTCTCAGGAGCTTATCGGCATTGCCCGTCAGCTGTCGGCACCGCAGATTGGTAAACTGATGGGCATCAGCGACAAGCTGGCTGACCTGAACGCGACCCGCTTTCACGACTGGCAGCCAGATTTCACCCCGGACAACGCCCGTCAGGCAATCCTGGCGTTTAAGGGCGATGTCTATACCGGCCTGCGGGCAGAGACCTTTAGCGAAGCCGATTTCGATTTTGCCCAGCAGCATCTGCGGATGCTTTCCGGCCTGTACGGCGTTCTGCGCCCGCTGGATCTGATGCAGCCCTATCGTCTGGAGATGGGGATTAAGCTTGAGAACGCGAAAGGCAAAGATCTGTATCAGTATTGGGGAGACGTTATTACCGATAAGCTGAATCAGGCGTTGAAAGCCCAGGGCGACGATATTGTGGTAAATCTGGCCTCTGATGAGTACTTCAGGTCGGTGAAACCCAAACGGCTTGAGGGCCAGCTGATTAAGCCGGTATTCCTTGATGAGAAAAACGGCAAGTTTAAAGTGATCAGCTTCTACGCTAAAAAAGCGCGCGGCTTGATGAGTCGTTACATCATTGAGAATCGCTTAACGAAGCCGGAGCAGCTGACCCGCTTTGATAGCGAAGGTTATTTCTTTGACGCCGACGCTTCGGGCAACGGAGAGCTGGTCTTTAAACGCCACGAGCAGTAAAAAAACCGCTTCCCTGCCGCCAATCACGCAGCAGGGAAGCGCTGATTCAGACTTAGCCCATCATCAGCTTACGCAGCGCGGCAAAATCGGCCGGCAGATTATGCGACAGCAGCGGCAGATCGGCGCGATCGGCCAGCTCTTTCGGCAGCGGCAGCGTCTCTTGCAGAATCTCTTCCACGCTCTCTTTAAACTTCGCCGGATGCGCCGTGCCGAGGAACAGGCCGTACTCACCCGCCTGCAGCTGGTCGCGCAGCGCGCGATAAGCAATCGCCGCATGCGGTTCTGAGGTATAGCCGATAGCCTTCAGCTCACGCATGGTCTCTTTGGTGGTTTCATCATCCACCGCCGCGTAGCCGAGCTCGTTCAGGCGCCAGGTTTTACGACGGAACAGCTCTTCCACGCGCGGCCAGTTGTTCGGCTGGCTGACGTCCATGGCGTTAGACAGCGTGGCCTGGGTTGCTTTCGGCGACCAGTTACCGTCCTGCAGGAAGCGCGGCACGGTGTCGTTGGCGTTAGTCGCCGCAATAAAGCGTTTGATTGGCAGACCCAGAGATTTGGCCAGCAGGCCGGCGGTCAGATCGCCAAAGTTACCGCTGGGTACCGAGATAACCAATTGGTTACGGGCTTCCTGAGGCAGCTGAGCCACGGCTTCAAAGTAGTAGCAAATCTGCGCCAGCAGGCGGCTGATATTGATTGAGTTAGCCGAGTTAAGACCCAGCGCAGCTTTCAGCTCTTCATCATCAAAGGCCTGTTTAACCAGCGCCTGGCAGGCGTCAAAGTCGCCGTCGATTGCCACAGTTTCAATGTTGCCGCCGAGGGTGCAGAACAGCTTTTCCTGCAGCGGGCTGATTTTGCCGCGCGGATAGAGAATGACCACTTTGACGTTTGGCAGGCCATAAAACGCGTGCGCAACCGCCGCGCCGGTGTCGCCGGAGGTGGCCGTCAGAATAGTGACCGGTTGGTCGCCTGCGATATGGGTGAGCATCTGCGCCATAAAACGGCCGCCGAAGTCTTTAAACGCCAGAGTCGGGCCGTGGAACAGTTCGAGGCAGCCGACGTCGTCCTGCACTTTGCTGACCGGCGCCGGGAAGGTAAAGGCGTTGCCGATGCGCTCTTGCAGAACGCCCTGCGGGATCTCATCGCCGATAAATGCCGACAGGATTTTTGCGCTACGCGACACAAAGTCCTGCTGCAGCATCTCGTCGATTTCAGTCAGGCTGAATTCCGGCAGATCGTGCGGGAAGAACAGCCCCTGATGCTTGCCAAGCCCCTGCGTGACGGCCTGCGCAAAGCTGACCTGTTCGTTATGATCTTTTAAGTTATAGAGTTTCATTGGTTATCCCACTACTCGAGCGCCCGCCGTGTCCAGCCGGCAAATATGAACGAAGCCTTCCTGATTTTGCAGATAGTGCGTAGCCAGCCAGTCGGCGACGCGCTGCGCGGTTTCCGGTTTATCGCATAGTGCAAACAACGTAGGACCGGAACCGGAAATGCCGCACGCCTGCGCGCCAATTTCCATTGCTGCCTGACGCGCTTCGCTGAAGCCCGGCAGTAGTTTGGTACGATACGGTTCGGCAATCACATCTTTCATCAACTTCGCCGCCAACTGAGGCTGGCGGGAATAGCAGGCGTGAATAAAGCCCGCCAGATGACGACCGTGGGCAATACAGTCCTGACGGCGATACTGCGCCGGCAAAATTGCCCGCGCCTCCGCGGTGGAGACCTTAATACCCGGATAGGCCAGCACCCACAGCCACTCGTCGAAGGCCGGAATCTGCTGGCTGATGATGCCGTTTTCCTCAAGCATCAATTGTATCCCGCCCAGATAGCACGGCGCGACGTTATCGTAATGGATACTGCCGGAAATCCGCCCTTCCATCTCGCCCATCAGCGCCAGCATTCGGCTCTCATTGAGCGGCTTGCCGCAGAACACGTTCATCGCGACCAGCGCGGCGACGACGGAACAGGCGCTGGAGCCCAGGCCGGAACCAATCGGCATGTTTTTTTCCAGGGTCATCGCCACCGGTACCTTCTTGCCAATCTCCTGGCAAAAACGCTCCCAGCATTGATAGACGATATTTTCCTGCGGCGCCGTCGGCAGTTTACTGGCGAAGCGACCCACGTTTTGCAGGCTAAAGTTCGTCGCCGCCTCAACCGAGACATTGTCCCCCAGCAGCGTGCCGTCAACCGGCGTTACCGCCGCGCCCAGCACGTCAAACCCGACGCTCATATTAGCACTGGAAGCCGGGGCATATACTTTGACCATCTTAAACTCCTAACTTCCATGACAGGGTACGCAGCAGGTCGGCGAAAACGCCAGCCGCCGTCACATCGTTACCCGCACCATAACCGCGCAGCACCAGCGGCAGCGGCTGGTAATAGTGGCTGTAGAACGCCAGCGCATTCTCGCCGTTTTTCACTTTAAACAGCGGATCGTTGCCATCAACCGCGGCGATTTTCACGCGGCAGGTGCCATCCTCTTCGATATTACCGACATAGCGCAAGACCTTACCTTCATCGCGCGCTTTTGAGACCCGCGAGGCAAACTCGTCATCCAGAGAAGGCAGGCGTGCCATAAAGCTGTCGACATCGCCGCTGGCGTCAAAACCCGCCGGTAGCGCCGGCTCTACGATAATGTCAGACAGCTCCAGTTCGCGCCCGGTTTCACGCGCGAGAATTAGCAGCTTACGCGCAACATCCACGCCGGAAAGATCGTCGCGCGGATCCGGTTCGGTATAGCCCATTTCACGCGCCAGCTTCGTCGCCGCGGAGAAGCTTACGCCTTCGTCCAGCTTACCGAAGATAAATGACAGCGAGCCGGACAGAATACCGGAGAAGCGCAGCAGCTCATCGCCGGCGTTCAGCAAATTTTGCAGGTTTTCGATTACCGGCAGCCCCGCGCCGACGTTGGTATCGTATAAAAACTTACGTCGTGAGCTGCTCGCGGCATGACGCAGCTGATGATAGTAATCCAGCGATGAGGTATTGGCCTTTTTGTTCGGCGTCACCACGTGGAAACCCTCGCGCAGGAAATCGGCGTACTGATCGGCCACCGCCTGGCTGGAGGTACAGTCGACAATCACCGGGTTCAGCAGATGGTACTCTTTCACCAGACGAATAAGTCGCCCCAGGTTGAACGCCTCTTTGGCTTCCGCCAGCTCATCGCGCCAGTGTTCAAGGTTCAGGCCGTGTACGTTGGTCAGCAAGGCGCGCGAGTTAGCCACCCCGCAAACGCGGAGGTCGATATGTTTACTCTTCAACCAGCTCTGCTGGCGCTTGATCTGTTCGATCAACGCGCCGCCGACGCCGCCGATGCCAATGACAAACACTTCAATCACCTGATCGGTATTGAACAGCATCTGGTGGGTCACGCGAACGCCGGTGGTCGCATCATCGTTGCTCACGACAACGGAAATAGAGCGCTCGGAAGAACCTTGGGCAATAGCCACAATGTTGATATTGGCGCGCGCCAGCGCAGCGAAGAATTTAGCGGAAATCCCACGCAGGGTGCGCATACCATCGCCGACAACCGAAATAATCGCCAGGCGTTCCATGATCGACAGCGGCTCAAGCAGCCCCTCTTTCAGCTCCAGATAAAATTCATCTTCCATTACCCGCTTCGCCCGAGCGCAATCGCTCTGCGGCACGCAGAAGCTGATGCTGTATTCGGAAGAGGACTGGGTGATAAGAACAACGGAGATTCCCGCGCGGGACATAGTGGCGAACACGCGCGCCGCCATGCCAACCATCCCCTTCATCCCCGGCCCGGAGACGTTGAACATCGCCATATTGTTGAGATTAGAGATCCCTTTCACCGGCAGATCGTCTTCATCGCTGCTGCCGCCGATAAGCGTACCCGGCGCCTGCGGATTGCCGGTATTTTTGATTAAACAGGGGATCTGGAACTGGGCGATGGGGGCGATAGTACGCGGGTGCAAAACTTTGGCGCCGAAGTAGGAGAGCTCCATCGCTTCCTGATAGGACATCGACTTCAGCAAACGCGCATCCGGCACCTGACGCGGGTCGCAGGTATAAACGCCGTCAACGTCGGTCCAGATTTCACAGCAGTCGGCGCGCAGGCAGGCGGCCAGCACCGCCGCGGAGTAGTCAGAGCCGTTACGGCCCAGCACCACCAGTTCGCCCTTTTCGTTACCGGCGGTAAAGCCCGCCATCAGCACCATATGGTCAGCCGGGATCTGGCTGGCGGCAATGCGGCGGGTCGACTCGGCGATATCCACGGTGGATTCGAGGTAATGGCCAACGGCAAGCAGTTTTTCAACCGGATTAATCACCGTGACGTTATGACCGCGCGCTTCCAGTAAGCCGGCCATAATAGCGATGGAGAGCTTTTCTCCCCGGCAGATCAGAGACGCATTGACGCTATCCGGGCACTGTCCGAGCAGGCTAATACCGTGCAGGACGTGTTTGATTTGCGCAAACTCCTGCTCGACAAACATTTTCAACTGAGCGTGCGGAAAGCCCGGCTGGGCATCGGCGAGGCCTTGCAGAAGTTCGGCGAAAATACGTTCGGCATCAGCGATATTGGTCAGCGCATCCTGCCCGCCAATGGTTTTTTCGATCATCGCAACCAGATGGTTAGTGATCTTCGCCGGGGCAGACAGTACGGTCGCTACCTGCCCCTGCCTGGCATTACTCTCCAGAATATCGGCAACACGCAGAAAACGTTCTGCATTTGCCACTGATGTACCGCCGAACTTCAACACACGCATGGTTATGACCCCTTGATTTTTTATCGAAAAAAAAGCCCGCACTGTTCAGGTGCGGGCTTTTTTCTGTGTTTCCTGTACGCGTCAGCCCGCACCGTTACCTGTGGTAATAGTGGTGGTGATAATCGTGGTGATCATGCCGATGCGATTCATGGATGTTGTGTACTCTGTAATTTTTATCTGTCTGTGTCCTGTGCCTATATTGGTTAAAGTATCTGTCGACTTAAGTCAACGAATTTCTACTTTTAGCCCTTTTTTTCACACCTGGCCAATACGCCATAGCAACCTGACAATTCATCCGGATTTACGCATCCAGACGCCAATAACTAGCACATAAGACCATATGAAAATAATATGACAGCATTTTACCCTGGGAGGTTTTTTTCAATATCGTGCAGTAAACGATGCAGCATGGCGGTGTCTCGCTGCTGCAAAAGTCCTATCCGCTGCTCCAGCCAGTCGGACAGTTTTACATCGTCACCCGCGCCGAGGCGGTTAAGCAGATCGCGCGTTCGCAGGCGTAACGCCTGCAGCTGATTATCATCTGCGTCGGCGGAGGTTGACGGGGCCTGCTGCAGCAATGAGGTCAGCTGGTAGCAATAGACCATCACCGACTGCCCCAGGTTTAGCGAAGGATAGTCAGCCGCCATAGGCACACCGGTCAACACATCGGCAAGGGCCAGCTCTTCATTCGTCAGACCAGAATCTTCCCGGCCAAACACCAGCGCGGCATGATGCATCCACTGCGCTTTTTCTTCCAGCAGCGGCAGGAGCTGCTGCGGCGTCGCGTAGTAGTGGAAACGCGCCCGGCTGCGGGCGGTCGTGGCCACGGTAAAATCAACATCGTGCAGCGCCTGCTCCAGCGTGGCATAAGTGTTGATATTATCGAGGATATCGCCAGAACCGTGCGCGACCCAGCGCGCGGCGGGCTGCAAATGCGCCTCGCTATCGACGATACGCATGTCGCTAAACCCCATGGTTTTCATCGCTCTGGCTGCCGCCCCGACGTTTTCCGCCCGAGCCGGGGACACTAATACAATTGATAAACGCATTCGGTTTCTCTTTTACCTTTTAGGCGGTGGGAATAACGATTTTTTCCCTCATTTTACGCGCCGTGAATTTACAAATTTGCAACAAAAATCACTAAATTTGAGCTTTATCACCCATAAAAAAAACTAAACTATTCCCAAGGCACCATGACACAGAGTATGTTAACAGAACGGCTTTATCCGTATGTTTGGCAATGAAATTTACGTCCGAGTACGTTTTGAGGCTTTGGATTCACCGCGTTTATTATTTTCTCATTGCAACTAATTGAGCGAAGTATGAATTGTGAAGATGAATCCCGTTTAGATGCAATGATTTCACAAGACTGTTAACGTGCTACAATTGAACTTGATATATGTCAACGAAGCGTAGTTTTATTGGGTGTCATGCCTCACTTAGCCTGTTATGTTGCTGTTAAAATGGTTAGGATGACAGCCGTTTTTGACACCGTCGGGTCCAGAGGGAAAGTACCCACGACCAAGCTAATGATGTTGTTGACGTTGATGGAAAGTGCATCAAGAACGCAATTACGTACTTTAGTCATGTTACGCCGGGCATGTTAATTTGCGACATGCACCAGGCAGGTCAGGGACTTTGGTACTTCCTGTTTCGATTTAGTTGGCAATTTAGGTAGCAAACATGCAGACCCCGCACATTCTTATCGTTGAAGACGAGTTGGTAACACGCAACACGTTAAAAAGTATTTTCGAAGCAGAAGGTTATGATGTATTCGAAGCGACCGATGGCGCGGAAATGCATCAGATCCTGTCTGAAAATGATATCAACCTGGTGATCATGGATATCAACCTGCCGGGTAAAAATGGTCTCCTGTTAGCACGCGAACTGCGTGAGCAGGCGGACGTCGCGCTGATGTTCCTCACCGGCCGCGATAACGAAGTGGATAAAATCCTTGGCCTCGAAATTGGCGCCGATGATTATATCACTAAACCGTTCAACCCACGTGAACTGACGATCCGCGCGCGCAACCTGCTCTCCCGTACCATGAACCTGGGTACCGTGAGCGAAGAGCGCCGTAGCGTGGAAAGCTATAAGTTCAACGGCTGGGAGCTGGATATCAATAGCCGCTCGCTGGTAAGCCCCAATGGTGAGCAGTACAAGCTGCCGCGCAGTGAATTCCGCGCCATGCTGCACTTCTGCGAAAATCCGGGCAAAATCCAGTCGCGTGCGGAACTGCTGAAGAAAATGACCGGCCGTGAGCTGAAGCCGCACGACCGTACCGTGGACGTGACCATCCGTCGCATTCGTAAGCATTTTGAATCCACTCCGGACACCCCGGAAATTATCGCCACCATCCATGGCGAGGGGTACCGCTTCTGTGGCGACCTGCAGGAATAACACCGTTTTTCTTGCTGTCATAACGTAAAAACGGCGCAATTCGCGCCGTTTTTTTTATTTCCAGATCCTGAGTTTATCGTCATCCTGACCAGCGTCCGGCAGCTCACCTTTTGCCTTCGGCAGAGATAACGCGTACCAGTCAACGTGGCGGGTCAGGAACATCAGCGCACTTAACGCCAGCAGCAATACGCCGGTCCCCAGCAGCAATGCGCTATCTTCCGATCGCAACAGCATCCACATAACGCCGTCCAGCAGCAGTAGCGCGCAGACGAACAGTAAACTGTTACGCCAACCATTCAATACTGCCTGAAGATACACCCCATTGATAAGCGCGCCTAGCAGGCTGGCGGCAATCCACGATGCCGTAAAACCGATATGTTCGGACAGCGCCAGCAGCACCAGATAGAACATGACCAGCGACAGCCCCACCAGCAGATACTGCATGGGGTGCATGCGATACCGCGTTAAGCTTTCAAAAACAAAAAATGCCATAAACGTCAGCGTTATCAACAGAACGGCATATTTTGTCGCCCGATCGGTCAGCTGATATTGATCGGCGGGCGTGGTGACATTCACGTTGAAAGCGGGCAACTGACGCCACTCAATCTGCCGACCCTCAACAAAAAACTTCGCCATATTGTTGGCAAACCAGGTGCTTTGCCACTGGGCGCTATAGCCTGTTGGGCTGACTTCCCGCTTTGCAGGTAAAAAGTCGCCAAGGAAACCCGGGTGCGGCCAGTTGCCGGCAAGCTGTAAGGTACTGTTGCGCCCAAGCGGAACCACCGAGAAGCTGCCGCTGCCATTCAGATTGAGCGTGAATTCAATATCCAGCGCTTTTTGTTCAGGGAGTAACAGCGGCATCGGCATATGAATGCCCTCCCCGCTGTCGTCGAGACCCGGCCCAGGCTCAACGGGTAGCCTCTCGCCATTGAGCTCTGGTGACTTAATCTCGCCAATACCGCGCGCATCGCTGACGCTGACGACCAGAAACGGTCTGCCCAGCGTAATCGTCTGCTTCCTGAGCGCCTTGATGCGCGAAGGTTCAAAATGCGCTTTGACGCTGAGATTATTGTGCCAGATCTGCCCCTCATAGATACCGATTCTCCGGGATTCAACATCCTGGTTACCGGTGACCGCCAGCGTCTCCGGCAGCCAGTAGTGTACCCATTGGGTTTGATATTCTACCGTTTTAGTTCCCTCAACCCGCGTTAGCGTCTCGGTCACCGGAATGGCAATCAGCGGCCCAGCCAGTTTCTGCGATCCGCTGGTGCTGCTCTCCAGCGCGTCAACCACGTCGCTACGATAGTCCGCGCGTTCAACGATCAGCTGCCGGACCAGCATCAGCGGGATCGACAACAGTAAAATGCACCCCAGCAGGGTGCTCATTTTCCAGAATAGTGGTGATTTCAACATAGCCCTCTCCTTAGTGATGTGCTCACCTTAAAGGGGCCGTGTGGGGAGAGTTTGAAGCTATGTGAAGTGAGCATGAAGTGTCAGCAAAGCGCACGCGCCGCCTTCAGGGCGGTTAACCAGCTGGATATCCCCCTGATGCAGGCGCGCGACTTCACGAACAAACGCCAGCCCCAGGCCACTGCTTTTTTGCCCATTTTCACGAGGCAGAGAATAGAAACGTTCAAAAATACGCCCCAGGGCGTAGTCGGGAATGCCGCATCCCGTATCGCATACAGTTAACAGCACGCCGCCATCACGCTCTTCCGCCCCAAGCAGGATTTCACCTGCGGAAGGCGTGAAATCGATAGCATTATCAACGAGATTACCCAACGCCTGCGCCAGAAGCTCCCGATCGCCTTCAACCATCAGAGGCGTATCCTGCCAGCGCAGCGTCACTTTTTTCGCCGCCAGCGCGATCTCGCGCTCCTCGGCCAGGCGATGAAATAGCTCAGCGACGGGGACGGGACGTCGGGCGATCTCCAGCCGGTTCTCCAGCCGGGCCTGCTGGAGCAAATTTTCCACCAGCGACTGCATTCGCGCGTTCTGCGCCAGAATATTACGCGTAAAACGGGCGGCGACCTCAGGCGGAGGAGCCTCACGGAGAATTTCTGCCGCGCCGCGAATCGCCGCCAGCGGGCTCTTCAGCTCATGGGTCAGCGCATAAATATAGTTTTCAATGGCGTTTTTACCTTCAAGCTTAAGGCGCATACTCTCCAGCGCCTGCGCCAGCTTACGCAGTTCGCTGCCGCCCAGATTCGGCAGCGGAACCGGACGATCGGCGGTCACGGAGTCCGCGTAGCGAACCAGCTTGCCGATGGAAAAGTTAATCCACCATACCATCGCAGCGCCTATCAGGAGCGCGATCCCCAGCAGCGCCCCGCCGGCCCACAGAATACGCCGCTCGCTGCGTTTAATGACCGGCGCCATGGCCAGATTGGGTTTCCCGACGCTTAGCACGCCAATGATTCGGCCGCTGTCAGTCACCGGCGCGGCAATATACATCACCGAGCTGTTATCATCGTTCGGATCGCTGCGCGTGCTGCGCGCGCCGTATTGCCCGCGTAAAGTGAGCCAGACATCGTTCCAGCGCGAGTAGTCTTGCCCCAGCGCACTGCCCGCAGAATCAAACACCACCTTGCCCTGCGCATCGGTCATATAGACGTGATATTCATTGCGAACTTTATTAATGCCGGCAATGTTGGCGTTGATCGGCTGGCGATGCAGCGTTTGAAAAGCCTGGGCCAGGCGCCCGTGCTGGGGATCGGCGGAGAGTAAATCCTCGCGGGCCAGCTCGGCAAGCAGGGTAGCCGTATCAATCAGCGTCCCTTCGGTTGCCCGCCGGACCCCGGGTTTAATCTCCTGAACGAAGATGGAAAGCACAAACCAGGCCGCGATCGCCACAATCAAAAAGTAGCCCATCAGCAGCCGCATACCGATGCGCATCAGAAGCCTCCAAGGCTGTATCCCATGCCGCGGTGCGTATTGATGGGGGAGATGTCAGGGTTCACTTCTCGCAGCTTAGCGCGCAGCGTTTTGATATGAGTATCCACGGTACGATCGAAGCTCTCGTTCGCATCGCCCCATACCTGCTCCATCAGCAGCTGGCGGGAAAAAATGCGCCCCGGAGAGTGCAGTAGCGTTTTTAATAATAAAAACTCATAGCGGGTCAGATTCAGGCTCTGACCGCACCAGGTGACCCGAGCCGCGGCGTCGTTCAATGTGAACTCCCCCACGCGCAAGAGCGGTGGAGGGGCGGCGAACTTCTGCAGCCGCCGCAGAACGGTGCGAACTCTGGCGCAAACTTCACGAGGGGAAAATGGCTTGGCAATATAGTCATCAGCGCCGATTTCCAGGCCAAGCAGCTTATCCACCTCTTCACTGCGGGCCGTCAGGAACAGCACCGGCAGCGCCGGGTAGCGGGCAAGCAGCCGCCGACAGAGCTCAAACCCGCTGATATCCGGCAGCCCGACGTCGAGAATCGCCAGGTCGGGTTGGTGGTGATGTGCCGCATCGAGCGCCGGCAGTCCGCGCTCGAACGCCGTAACGATAAATCCTTCCTGCTGCAGCTGGTAGACGAGCGTATCGGCGATGCTCATCTCATCTTCCACCAACCAGATCCGCGGTTGTTGCATCGGCGTTCCCTGTTATTTATTCCATGGCATAATCGGCACCGCGCTAATCGCGTTCTTCGGCGAGCCATCGACGATTTTATCCGAATAGGTCAGATAGACCAGCGCATTGCGTTTGGCATCGTAAAAGCGCACCACCTGCAGCTTTTTAAATACCAGCGAGGTGCGTTTCTGGAACACGACATCGCCCTGCGTTTTACCGTTTTTGATTTTATCCGTCAGCTCAATCGGCCCCACCTGCTGACAGGAGATCGCGGCATCAGAGGTATCTTCCGCCAGCCCTAACCCGCCTTTAATTCCCCCGGTTTTCGCCCGGCTGATGTAGCACGTCACGTTTTGTACATCCGGGTCGTCAAAGGCCTCTACGACAATTTTATGATCCGGCCCAAGGAACTTAAACACGGTATCCACAGAGCCAATTTGCTCCGCCTGCGCCATCTGAGACCCCGCCAGTAAAAGCATACCTGCCACTAACTTCTTGTATTTCATATTGTTACCATTCTTAAAAATTTAGCTGAGTGATTATCACACATTAAGAAGAAAAGTTTTATAGATCACAGCTTTACAAAATTACCACCGATACTTCTGGAAGAATCGCATTTAAAAGCAAAAAAAACACTGAATGCTAAAACATCAAAAAATGCTATTATCCGCTACCTTTAGTATCAGGCACCTGAGTTTAAGGATGGGGATATTTTATGGATCAAGCAGGGATTATTCGCGATCTCCTTAGCTGGCTGGAAGGTCACCTGGATCAGCCACTCTCACTGGACAATGTGGCAGCGAAGGCGGGCTATTCCAAGTGGCATCTGCAAAGAATGTTCAAGGACGTGACCGGCCATGCCATTGGTGCCTATATTCGCGCCCGTCGCTTATCTAAGTCAGCGGTTGCCCTACGCCTGACCGCGCGTCCGATTCTCGATATTGCGCTGCAGTATCGCTTTGACTCGCAGCAGACTTTTACTCGCGCATTTAAAAAACAGTTCTCGTTGACGCCAGCCCTTTACCGACGCTCCCCCGACTGGAGCTCTTACGGTATGCGTCCTCCGCTGCGTCTGGGCGAGTTCACCATGCCGCAGTACGAATTCGTCACGCTGAACACCACTCAGCTGGTCGGCGTGACCCAGAGCTATACCTGCAAGCTGGAAGAGATCTCCGATTTCCGTAATCAGATGCGCGTGCAGTTCTGGCGTGAATTCCTTGCCAATACGCCGTCGATTCCTCCGACGCTGTACGGCCTGCATGAGCCGCGTCCGAGCCTCGATAAAGACGATGAGCAGGAGGTGTTTTACACCACCGCGCTGACGCCGGAGCTGGCTAACGGCCATCTGCACAACGCCCACCCGGTGATGCTGGAAGGCGGCGAATACGTGATGTTTACCTACGAAGGATTGGGCACCGGGCTACAGGAATTTATTCTGACGGTTTACGGCACCTGCATGCCGATGCTCAATCTCACTCGTCGTAAGGGCCTGGATATCGAACGTTTCTTCCCGGAAGATGAAAACCGGAATCAGGAACCGCCTATTCAGCTGCGCTGCGAATACCTGATTCCGATTCGTCGTTAACGCTGTAGCTCATCCATCGCGGGGGCATCAAGATGCGAGACATCCCCCGCGGTTTCCACGACCCATCCCGACGCCAGCCAGGGGCTTTGCTGATAGTCAACGCGAGAGATAGAGCAGTTGCGCAGACGCAGGCGACGCTCCGCATAGGCGGGCAAGCCAAGAATCGTACTCACCAGACACCCCAGCGCCATGCCGTGGCTCACCAGCAGCGGCCGGCTACCTGCGGGCAGCTCCAGACAAGAGGTCAGCGCCGCGTGCATACGGTCGCTCAGCTCCTGCATTGACTCTCCCTGCGGGATGCGCCCGTCGGGCGTACCGTTAACCAGCTGTCGACGCCAGCCCTCTTCTTCTTCGCTCAGCGAGTCGATATGGCGCTTTTCCAGCACGCCCATATCCAGCTCACGCAAGCGTGAATCGGTCATGACGCTGCATCCGCAGGCTTCAGCGATGATTTCTGCGGTACGCCGCGTCCGGCCTAAATCGCTGGCAATAATATGCGTAATCCCCAACGTTCTGGCGCGCTCGCCTACCTGCCAGGCCTGACGCTCACCGTGGGCGGTAAGCGGACTGTCGGACTGGCCCTGAATACGTCGCTCGGCGTTCCACTGCGTTTCACCGTGGCGAACAAGGTATACCTGTAACATGCTTTATTATCCGTTATGAGCTCTTAACCATTAAGCTACAAGCATAGCCGCCTGCAACAAGAATGATTTGGAGTATACTGCGATGATGTTTAGTATTTCTGAGTTGTTTTGATTATGCACCATGTTGTCTCAGCTACCACTAATCCCGCCAAAATTCAGGCAATTCTGCAGGCTTTTAACGAGATCTTCGGCGAAGGATCCTGCCACATTGAGTCCGTCTCCGTCGAGAGCGGCGTGCCGGAACAGCCTTTCGGCAGCGACGAAACGCGCGCTGGCGCACGAAACCGCGTGGCTAACGCGCGTCGCGCGCAGCCCAATGCTGACTTCTGGGTCGCTATTGAAGCCGGCATCGATGAGGGCAGCACCTTTAGCTGGGTGACGATCGAGGACGGCAGCCTGCGCGGCGAAGCGCGCTCGGCGACCCTGCCGCTGCCGCAGGTCATTCTTGAAAAAGTCCAGGCAGGAGAAGCGCTGGGGCCGGTGATGTCTCAGTATACCGGCATCGATGAAATTGGCCGTAAAGAGGGCGCTATCGGCGTATTTACGGCCGGAAAACTGACGCGCAGCAGCGTTTATCATCAGGCCGTCGTGCTGGCGCTAAGCCCGTTTCATAACGCTATTTATCGTTAACGTTAATCAACGCCTGCTCCAGCCACAGACGCAGCTCCGGCGGGGCTGACTTCAGGCTGTTCGAACCGCGGGTAATGGTGGCGATCCCGGCGCCGAGCTCGTTTTTCAGCTCGCGCTGGCTCATCTCGCCGCGCAGCAGCTCTTCAATAATACGCACCCGCGTGCCCAGCGCCTCGCGCTCGTCGGGCGTCAGCATGAGCTGTAAAAGCGGCAGATGGAGATCGTCGGCGTACGCCTGCTGCAGGAGGGCAACAAATCGCAGCCACTCCTGATGACGCTGTTCGGCCACCGCCGCTGAATAGGGGGATTGTTGGGTCATGTTACGCCACCTGTCGAATGTACTCACTAACGAGTACAAAGCATAACATACTTCTGTCCGGACTCTACGGATTTCGGGCAACATCGCGAAATACGATGTTGCCCGACGACGGCGATATTAATAGCGCAGCTTCCACTCCGCATCGCTCAGCAGCGTCTCTTTCTGGTCCATAAAATAGCGATAGTAGGCGTCATAGGACAAAACGTTTTTCACGTAGCCGCGCGTTTCAGAGAAAGGAATGCTCTCAATAAACGCCACCGCGTCAATGCGGCCACCGCTGCTGCCCCGCCAGGTGCGCACCCGCCCGGGACCGGCGTTATAGGCGGCGGAGGCGAAGATACGGTTATTGCCAAACTGCTGATAAACATACTGCAGATAGCTGGTACCAATGTTGATGTTCATTTCCGGATCGAGCAGCTGCGATGGACCGCTATAGCCGGGAATACTGAACATGCTCACCGTATGCGTTGCCGTCCCCGGCATAATCTGCATCAGACCGCGGGCGCCAACCGGTGAACCGGCTTTCGGGTTCCAGGCGCTCTCCTGACGCGCAATGGCCATCGCGTAGCTTTGCGGAATATCTTTACCGCTGATATAGCGGGTAAAGAGGTCGTTATAGGCCAGCGGGAAACGCTCTTCCAGCTGATCCCACAATTTGCCGGCGATGGTGGCCTGGACGCTGAGATCCCACCAGTTCTGATTAAACGCGTAACGAGCCAGCTGCGCCTGCTGGTCTTTGGTCTTGCTGGTGACCAGATTGGCCCACTCGCTGCGGGCGGTGTTATCCATATTCCAGTACATCAGTTCGCGCACCCGCGCCATTTCCGGCCCCGAGGTCAGCGCCGGATCGAGGTTCGCTGGCGCTTTATCGATGCGGAACCTGTACTCCTCGCCAAGGCGCTGCGCGGCGACCATCGGATAGAAGCCGCGCTGCTGCATCAGCGAGCGGAGAATATCTTTCGCTTCGTCATCGCGCCCGCGCTCCAGCAGCAGATCGGCCTGCCAGTAGCGCCATTCGTCCTTCTCTTTCGCTTCCATCGGCAAGCGCGCCAGCCAGGTGTTCAGGCCCCGGCGGTCCCCAAGGCCCAGCGCCATACGAACCCGGCGCTCCACCAGCGAGGTGGATTGCGAACGCATGATGGCATCGTCGCGCCAGATGGCCTGCTCTTCGGTCACGTCGCTGCCCATCAGGCGCCAGGCGACGATGTCCCGCAGCTCCTGAATCTGATCTTCATTGAGCTGCTGCGCCTGCGCTAATGAGGGGATCATCAGGCGCGCATTTTCCACATCCTGCCGCGCAACGCTGGCAAACGCGACCGCCGCCATCTGGCGGGTAAAATCCGTCGCGCCGGTTGTCCGGGCGAACGTCATCACGCTATTGGGATCGTTAGCCAGCGCGATGACCGCCGTCGAAATCGTTTGATAATCGGCAGGCATCTGCTGGGCCAGGACCCGCACCAGGCTGGTATTGCCCGCTTTCATCGCCAGGCGAATGCGTTCAAGGTAGGCCAGCGGATCCTGCTGGCCGGAGGCGCGCCAGGCGCCAAACAGCTGATCACAGGCGTTTGGCTGACTTTTGCCGCTCAGCCACAGCGCTTTGGCGCCGTCCCAGGCCTCCTGAGCCTGGCCGACGTTCCACTTCGCATAGTAGTAATTGCACTGCGCCTCGGTGCCGGTCGGCTTATCCGGACTGAAGGCCAGCAGGCCGCGCCAGTCGCTACGGCGCGCCAGTTCATTGACGAACCGTGATTTCAGCGAGCGCGCGGGAGGCAGCGTCGGGTTGGCGGCGATAAAGTTGGTCACCACCAGCGCCGGCTGGTTCATCAGATCGTCGGTAATCTGCCGGTACTGGAGATAAGGATAGAGCGGATAGGTCGTCAGGGTGGGCATCAGCTGATTGACGACGTCCATTTGTCGACTGTCCCACGCCTGTTTAATTTGAGCATAGCGGCTGCGCTGTTCATCCAGTGAATCCGCATGCGCCAGTTGGCTTAACGTCAGCAGACTTACGCCGGCGGCCAGAAGACGCCACGTCACAGTTTTGGCTTTTTCCACAAGCTCTTCCTCTATTCAGATACACCACAGCAGCATCATGCCGCGGGCAAAAATTTCAGGTATTACGTAGATATGCTAATCAGACAACGCGAATCGCGCCACGTCCCGGACATTTTTTTACGCTTTTGTGAATCCCATCGCCTCGCTGGGATTAAAGCGCGAAAAAGGCTACACTTCGCCTTTGAAAACTATTCACTACCCTACTCAAAATCATTCTGGCTGCATCAAGCGAGCCTGAGGGATGAAGAGTATATAAAAGAGGCGAAGTCCAACGTGGCTCAATTCGTTTATACCATGCATCGTGTCGGCAAAGTGGTTCCGCCGAAACGTCATATTCTGAAAAATATCTCCCTGAGCTTTTTCCCTGGCGCAAAAATCGGCGTTCTCGGTCTGAACGGCGCCGGTAAGTCTACCCTGCTGCGCATCATGGCCGGCATCGATACCGATATCGAAGGCGAAGCCCGTCCGCAGCCGGGCCTGAAAATCGGCTATCTGCCGCAGGAGCCGCAGCTCAATCCGGAGCAGACCGTACGTGAGTCGGTTGAAGAAGCGGTGGCCGAAGTGGTCAACGCCCTGAAAGGTCTGGATGAGGTGTACGCCAAATACGCGGAGCCGGATGCCGACTTCGACAAGCTCGCCGCTCAGCAGGGCAAGTTCGAAGAGATTATCCAGGCGCACGATGGCCATAACCTGAACGTCCAGCTTGAGCGCGCGGCGGATGCACTGCGTCTGCCGGACTGGGACGCGAAAATCGCCAACCTGTCCGGCGGTGAGCGCCGCCGCGTCGCGCTGTGCCGCCTGCTGCTGGAAAAACCAGACATGCTGCTGCTCGACGAACCGACTAACCACCTGGATGCAGAGTCCGTCGCGTGGCTGGAACGCTTCCTGCACGATTTCGAAGGCACCGTCGTGGCGATTACCCACGACCGCTACTTCCTCGATAACGTCGCCGGCTGGATCCTTGAGCTTGACCGCGGCGAAGGTATTCCGTGGGAAGGCAACTACTCCTCCTGGCTGGAGCAGAAAGATCAGCGTCTGGCGCAGGAAGCTTCTCAGGAAGCGGCGCGCCGTAAGTCAATCGAGAAAGAGCTGGAGTGGGTCCGTCAGGGCGCGAAAGGCCGTCAGTCTAAGGGCAAAGCCCGTCTGGCGCGCTTTGAAGAGCTTAACAACGTCGAGTACCAGAAGCGTAACGAGACTAACGAACTGTTTATTCCGCCAGGCGCACGTCTGGGCGATAAAGTGGTTGAAGTCAGCAACCTGCGTAAGTCCTACGGCGACCGTCTGCTGATTGACGACCTGAGCTTCTCGGTACCGAAAGGCGCTATCGTCGGCATCATCGGCCCGAACGGCGCGGGTAAATCCACCCTGTTCCGCATGATGTCCGGTCAGGAACAGCCTGATGCCGGTTCAATCACCCTGGGTGAAACCGTCAAGCTGGCCTCCGTCGATCAGTTCCGCGACGCGATGGACAACAGCAAAACCGTATGGGAAGAAGTTTCCGGCGGGCTGGATATCATGAAGATTGGCAACACCGAGATGCCGAGCCGCGCCTACGTGGGCCGCTTTAACTTCAAAGGCGTTGACCAGGGCAAGCGCGTTGGCGAGCTGTCCGGCGGTGAGCGCGGTCGTCTGCACCTGGCGAAGCTGCTGCAGGTGGGCGGTAACGTCCTGCTGCTCGATGAGCCCACCAACGACCTGGATATCGAAACCCTGCGCGCGCTGGAAAACGCCCTGCTGGAGTTCCCGGGCTGCGCGATGGTTATCTCGCACGACCGCTGGTTCCTCGACCGCATCGCGACCCACATTCTGGACTACCAGGATGAAGGTAAGGTGGAGTTCTTCGAAGGTAACTTTACCGAATACGAAGAGTACAAGAAACGCACCCTCGGCGCCGATGCGCTGGAGCCGAAGCGTATTAAGTACAAACGTATCGCGAAATAAAAGCAAAAGGGCAACGCAGGTTGTAATGCCGATCAGTTAAGGATCGGTTGATCGATCCAGTGGCTGTGTAAGAATC
>NZ_JBEAFQ010000072.1:0-57817 GCF_040062275.1 Klebsiella sp. GW_Kp182
CGCCGCTTCGGCGGCAGCGGCCAGCTCGGCGTTCTTTTTGGTCAGCGCATCAAGCTCGGTTTTCTGCTTACCTTTTATCTCCGCGCGCTGCTTGTTCAGCGCGGCAATCTGCGCCGACAGCGCGCGGGAGGTCTCATCCTGCTTTTTCTGCGCCGCTTCGGCGGCAGCGGCCAGCTCGGCGTTCTTTTTGGTCAGCGCATCAAGCGCGGTTTTCTGCTGCTCTTCACTCTCCGCACGCTGCTTGTTCAGCGCGGCAATCTGCGCCGACAGCGCACGGGAGGTCTCATCCTGCTTTTTCTGTGCAGATTCGGCAGCGGCGCGCAGTTCCAGATTCTTTCCCGTCAGCGTATCGATCGTCGATTTCTGCAGGTTCTCACTCTGCTCCTTCTGCGTTTTCAGCGCGGCAATCTGCACCGATAGCGTGCGGGTGGTCTCATCCAGTTTTTTCTGCGCCGCTTCGACAGCGGCGGCCAGCTCGGCGTTCTTTTTGCTCAGCGCATCAAGCGCGGTGGTCTGCCCGCTTTCGTTCTGTGCACGCTGTGCCGTCAATGCGGCGATCTGCGCCGTCAGCGAGCGGGTGGTCTCATCCAGTTTTTTCTGCGCCGCTTCGGCAGCGGCGGCCAGCTCGGCGTTCTTTTTGCTCAGCGCGCTCACGGCGGCAGTTTCGCCGCTCTCTTTCTGTACACGCTGTTCACCCTGAGCCTTCAGCGCGGCGATCTGCGCCGACAGTTCGCGCGTCGTTTCAGCGCGCTTTTTCTCCGCCGCTTTGGCGGCAGCGCTCAGCTCCGCATTCTGTTTTCGCAGAGCGTTAATCGTACTCTCTGTTTTATTCTGATGACTTTTTTTTCTGACGACGCCCTGCTTCTGAGGCGTTTTTTTATCAGGGCTATCGTTATTTTGCTTAGACGAGACCGACTCCCCGCTGGCGGCGCCTGAGGCCGGCGGATTGTTTATTTCGAGTTTCGATATATTATCAAGGAAGTCTCCCGGCTCAGCACGAGCAGGAAACACAACAATAAGGGTAAAAAGAGCAAATACAATCGCAGGACCTCGTAGATTGCATATATTCAGTTTCCCCTTAGCGTCCATCATCTGGCCAGCCCATCCTTGAGTTCAGCTTTTCTTGCCCGGCTTTCAAACTCTTTGATTAATTTCTGCGAAATGCTATTACACTTATCGTTTATCTTGTATTCAAAAAGCGGTGTAATCGTTGATTTTACGCTGGCGGAGGTTTGGTCTGAAACAGAAGCATAAAACTTAGCATCATTGATTAAACCATACAGCTCGTTTGAGTCCTGCTGAAACTTTTTATCGAGCTTAACTAAAGCGTCGGCATCCTGAATACACTGCTGTAAAGCAGGAACCTGCGCGGGCTGTTCATTTTGAATGGCATCTTTTTTTATGAGTACGCTCTGCGGTTTTTTACCATTAGTACATCCCTGTAATAAACCTACAGAAATGCACACCAATGCCAATAAGCTATTTCTTATCATCTTCCCATCCATTAGAAAAAAAATATGTCAAAAATATATTTGCCGATTGCAGCAGAAAAATTTTTAACAAACAACGTCAGGCGTTGGATTTAACATTAATTCAGAAAAAACACACAAAAAGGTCATTTTTTAACCAACCCGGGAATGGGAATTATCCAGGTGCAGGACGATATTTTTATCTAAGCTTTTTCTTAGCCACATATGATTAATGGCACATTACCTTTTATATGCCTGATATTGAGCGGTCTTTTTACAATTTAAATCAGGCATAAGCTGTTACTCATTCAATACGAATCTCATTCGCTCCACTTCGGTCTGGCCACCGTATTCTTCTTGAGTAGATTGCGAAACTCCTTCAGATAGGGTTCGTTGCTGCGCCCGCGCTTGCATATCGCCGAGAAGGGAGATTGAAAACCAAACTCATTGGGCAGCAGTACGCGCAGGCGATTCTCCTTAATCCACGGCCAGGCGTAGTGCTCGGGAAGGTAGCCGATGTATTTCCCGGAGAGGATGAGCAGCAGCTGCGCATCGACGGTTTCAACGGTCGCGCTGCCCTTGCTGAACCCGCGCCGCCGCAGATCGCTGGTATTCCAGTAGCTGCGCGTCACCAGCGGACACTGGCTGATCAGCTCTTTATCGAGCTGTCGACTGAAGAACATGGGATGCAGGTCGCTGCAGTAGAGCCAGTGCTGCTCGCGGTAGAGCGGTTCGCTGATGATGTTATGCACCCGCGAGTTGTAGCTGCCGATGGCGAGATCGATATGGTTATTCAATACGCCGTTAAGCTGTTCCGCCGGGGTACGGATAATCAGCTTGATATGCACATTAGGAAACTTATCGCTAAAGCTGCGCAGCACGACCGGCAGCGACAGCGCGGTTTCCGTCTCGATGGAATCGAGCGTTGAGATACAAATCGTGCCGCTATGCTCGCCTTTCAGCAGCGCCGACTGGCGCTCCAGTTCATTCAGTTCGCTCAGCACGCGGATCGCCTGCTGTAAAAAATGCTGCCCTTTTTCGGTCAACGCAAAACCGCCGCGCCCGCGCTGACACAGGCTAAAGCCAAGCTGGCCTTCCAGCTGCGACATCGCATTGCTGATCGCGGAAACGGAAATCCCCAGCTCCTGCTGGGCCCGGCCATAGCTCTCAAGACGGGCCACCGCCTCAAAAACCTGGAGCTGTCGAATGTTAAGCGTCGCGTCGTTAAGCATGGCGTCTTAGTTCACTAATAAATGAACTAAGTATTTGCGGCAGACGATTTAAAGTCCAGCACATCTTTCGCACTATCCCTGCTGTTGAGTTTTGTTTGTCAGATTCAGGAGCTGAAATGGATAACGTCTTTCATCAACCGCAGGGTGGCAACGAGATGCCGCGTTTTGGTGGCCGCGCCACGATGATGCGCCTGCCATTTATCGAAGATTTACAGGGACTTGATGCAGCGTTTGTCGGCATCCCGCTGGATATCGGAACCTCACAGCGTTCCGGAACGCGCTACGGACCGCGCTATATTCGTACCGAATCGGTAATGATTCGCCCGTACAACATGGCCACCGGCGCCGCGCCTTTTGATTCACTGTCGGTGGCAGATATCGGTGATGTACCGATCAATACCTACAACCTGCTCAAATCGGTGCAGATTATCGAGGATTACTACACCGGTTTAAATAGTTTTCCGCTTATCCCCCTGACGCTGGGGGGCGATCACACCATTACCCTGCCGATCCTGCGCGCGCTGACCAAAAAGCACGGTCCGGTTGGGCTGATTCACGTCGATGCCCACACCGATACCAACGATGAGATGTTCGGCGAAAAGATTGCCCACGGCACCACCTTCCGCCGCGCCGTCGAAGAGGGGCTGCTGGATCTTAAACGCGTCGTCCAGATTGGCCAACGCGCGCAGGGCTACGCCGCCGGTGACTTCCAGTGGGGTGTCGATCGCGGTTTTCGTCTGGTTCAGGCCGAGCAGTGCTGGCACAAATCTTTGACCCCGCTAATGGCCGAAGTGCGCCAGCAAATGGGGGCTGGCCCGGTTTATCTCAGCTTCGATATTGATAGCCTCGACCCGATCTGGGCCCCCGGCACCGGAACCCCGGAAGTGGGCGGACTGACGTCGATTCAGGCGCTGGAAATCGTGCGCGGCTGCCGCGGCCTGAACCTGATTGGCTGCGACCTGGTCGAGGTCTCGCCCCCCTATGACGTCAGCGGCAACACGTCCCAGCTGGCCGCCAACCTGCTGTATGAAATGCTCTGCGTTCTCCCGGGCGTGAAATATCCATAGAGGAAAAACCATGCAGCTTAACGTCTTTCGCACGCTGTGGGGCGTCACCACCCCGTGGCGGCAAACGGTCAGCGAACTCCGGAGCGTCGGCTGCTGCGGTATTGAAGCGCGGGTTCCGCTGACGCCAGAAGAGCAGCGGACGCTGGCCCAACGCATCGAAGCGTCCGCGCTTGAGTATATCGCCATTGTGTTCAGCGGCGGCGGAGTTATTCCGGCCCAGGCCGAGACGCCCGCGCAGCATCTGGAGCGCTTAAAAGAACGTTTTGCGGCGGCAAAAGCGCTTAATCCGCGCTTCGTCAATCTGCTGGCCGGTAACGACCGCTGGCCGCTGGCGCAGCAGGTGGATTTTCTCGGCAGAGCGCATGAGCTCGCCGCCGAATATGAACTGTTCTGCAGCTTTGAAACCCATCGCGCCACGTCGCTGTATAGCCCGTGGCTGACGCTGGAGATAATTCAACAGCTGCCGCAGCTGCGCTTTACCGCCGATATCAGCCACTGGATCGTGGTAAGCGAACGCCTGCTGGATGACCCCTGCGATGACTTCAGCGCCTTTATCGAACGGGTCCACCATATTCAGGCCCGCGCCGGGTACGACCAGGGGCCGCAGGTGCCGCACCCCGCCGCGCCGGAATATCGGGCGGCCCTGCGGTTTCAGCAGCGCTTCTGGGAACAGATCTGGCAATCGCAGCGCCGGCGCGGCTACCAGCACACCACGCTTACGCCGGAATTTGGCCCCGATGGCTACCTGCATCACCTGCCGTTTACCAACGTTCCGGTCGCCGACCTGTGGTCGCTGAACGCCTGGATGGCCCAGCGTGAACAGCAGCATTTTGTTGAATTCACCTCGCAAACTGAATAAGGAACGGAAGAAATGACCGCTGCAAAAAGTTCGTTTACTGAATTACCGACCATCGATATCAGCGACCTGGCCTGCGACGATCTCGTCCGACGCCAGGCGGTGGCCGACGCCATCGGCCAGGCGGCCCGCGAAGTCGGCTTTTTCTACGTTACCGGCCACGGCATCGCGCCCGAACTGATTGCCGGGATCCGCGCGGCGGCCAAAGAGATTTTCGCCCTGCCGATGGAGCGCAAGATGGCGTACTACATCGGACAGTCGAAAAGCCATAAGGGCTACGTTCCCGAAGGGGAAGAGATTTACGGCTCCGGCAAGCCGGATCACAAAGAGGCGTTTGATATCGGCTTTCAGGCCGCCGACGACCACCCGTTCGTTGTGGCGAAAACGCCGCTGATTGGCGCCAACGAGTGGCCGGACGTGCCGGAATTTCAATCCCGCGTGCTGGCCTACTATGACGCGGTCTTCGCCCTTGGGCATCGCCTGTTTGACGCCTTCGCTCTCGCCCTTGGCCTGCCGGAGGGCTATTTCAGGTCGATGGTTACCTGCCCGCCGTCAAAGCTGCGGCTGATCCACTACCCCTTTGACGCCAGCGCCGAAGATGTTCCCGGTATTGGTGCACACACCGACTATGAATGCTTCACCCTGCTACTCGCCGACCAGCCGGGTCTTGAAGTGCTGAATGAAGATAGCGACTGGATCGACGCCCCGCCGCTGAAGAACGCGACCGGAGAAGAGGCTTTCGTGATTAATATCGGCGACATGCTGGAAGTCCTGAGCGCTGGCACATTTGTTGCAACCGCACACCGCGTACGCAAGGTGCCGCAGGAACGCTACTCCTTCCCGCTGTTTTTCGCCTGCGACTACCACACGCTGATTCGCCCGCTGCCGGGCTTCCTTGAGGCAGGCGAAGCCAGCGAGTATCAAGAACTGAGCATTGGTGAGCATATGTGGAGCCAGGCGTTACAGACCTATCGCTACCTGCGCGAGAAAGTCACCCGAGGCGAGCTCCAGCTCCCCGAACGCGCCCGCGGCACTAACACCTTTGGCCATCTGAAAAAACAAGCACAGCAAAAAACCGTAAATAACCCGTGAGGATAAATGATGAACAAAACGCTAAAAAAACTCTCGCGCCGTGTGGCTTTATCCATCGCCGTCACCGCTTGTTTTTCCCCGCTGGCTCAGGCCGCTGAGCTGCTGACCGAGGGCGTCTTTAAAGTCGGGATGGAGGTGACCTATCCGCCTTTTGAATCCTATGACAGCAATAACAATATTGTCGGCATCGACCCGGAGTTCGCGGCGCTGATCGCCGAACAGCTGAAGGCCAAACCGCAGCTTATCGACACGAAATTCACCAGCCTGATCTTAGGTATCGGTAAAAAATACGATGCGGTGATCTCCGGGATGTACGTGACGCCCGAGCGCCAGAAGCAGGCGGACGCCATCCCTTACGCCCTCTCCGGCGCGTCCATTATTGCGCTGAAAAGCAGCGCCATTCAGCCAAAAACGGAAGACGAACTGTGCGGCGTGAAGGTAGGTCTGCAGGCGGGTACCGCCTGGGTTTCCAGCCTGAAAACGCACTCCGACGAGTACTGCCTGAAAAACGGCAAACCGGCCATTAGTATTCAGGAATTCCCGACAGCGCCGGAAGCCTCCCAGGCCCTGCTGTCGAAAAACATCAACGCCCAGTTAGAAATCGCCCCGGCGGCGCAAATTATCGTCGAGAAAAGCCGCGGCCGCCTGGCCATTAGCTCGAACCGTCTGGTCTATCCGCTGCCGCTGGGAATTTACGTCGCCAAAGACAACACCGAGCTGGCCGAGGCCATTAAATCAACGTTAGCCACCCTTAAAGCCAACGGCAAATATGACGCCATCATCAAGAAATACAACTTAGAAAGCATCAATTAATACAATAATTAAACGGGAGTCGGTATGGAGTTCGATTGGGGATACTTTTTTTCATTATTTAGCGTTGGGGCATTCTGGCAGGCGTGTGTCACCGTGGTTGTCGTCAGTTCATTGTCCTGGTTTATTGGCCTGATATTAGGTTTTCTTTTAGCCTGCGCGAAGCTCTCCGGCCCGCGCTGGCTGAAGGTTCCCGTCGAACTCTATATTTGGTTTTTCCGCAGCGTACCGCTGATGGTCCTGCTGGTCTTTGTCTATAACCTGCCGCAGCTGTTTCCGGCCACCCAACCGCTGCTCGGCGTTCCGTTTATTGCCGGGCTGGTCTCGATGACGGTGACCGAAGCGGCCTACATGGCGGAAATCCATCGCGGCGGCCTGCTTTCGGTCGCCAGGGGGCAAAGCGAAGCCGGGCATGCCTTAAGCTTTAGCTTTATCGGGATTCAGCGCTTAATTATTATCCCGCAGGCGTTTCGTATTTCCCTGCCCACGCTGATTAACGAATACATCACCATCATCAAGCTCAGCTCGATTCTGTCGGTTATTTCGCTGCCGGAGCTGCTGCTGACCGGCCAGCGCCTGTACGCGCAGAATTTTCTCGTCATGGAGACGCTGCTGGCGGTCGCCATTTACTACGTTATGGTCGTCACGGTGTTTAGCTGGCTGTTCCGGGCGCTGGAAAACCTGCTGGATTTTCAGCGTAAGCGCCCGCAAACGCTCAACGAGCATGAATGCGAAACCCTGCGCCAGAACCTGAAGCCGCCGGTACAGACGCAAAAAGCGCAGGCCGCCAGCGGCAACCCGCCGGCGCTGGATCTGCACGCCATCGAAAAATCCTGGGGCCAGCACCACGTACTGAAAGGCATCGACCTGAAAGTGGAAAACGGCGAGGTAATCAGCATCATCGGCCCGTCCGGCTCCGGCAAGACCACCCTGATCCGCACCATTAACGCCCTTGAAAGCATCGACGGCGGGGAGATCATTCTTTACGGCGAGGATTACCTGAAGGGCGCCTCCGTTGTGGATAAACAGCAAATGCGCGCGGGCGTGCGCCGCATCGGCATGGTGTTCCAGGGCTTCAACCTGTTTCCCCACCGCACGGTGCTGGATAACGTGATGCTCGCCCCGCTCTATCACAAGCTGCTCGACCGCGCCGCCGCCAGAGAGCAGGCGCTGTGGCTGCTGGATCGCGTCGGTCTGCTGGCGCACGCCGAAAAGTACCCGTACCAGCTCTCCGGCGGTCAGCAGCAGCGCGTGGCCATCGCCCGCGCCCTGGCGCTGAAACCGGACATCATGCTGTTTGATGAACCCACGTCGGCGCTGGACCCTGAACTGGTTGGCGAAGTGCTGAAGGTCATTCAGTCCCTCGCCCGCGAAGGCATGACGATGATTATCGTGACCCACGAGATGGACTTCGCCTTATCAATTTCTGACCGGGTGGTGATGATGGAAAACGGCGTCGTGCAGAGCGATATGCCGCCGCAGCGCATTCGCAGCGATGCCGCCGATCCGTCCCTCACCCGCATTCGTGAATTTATGGGAGTGCAATAAATGGCAACTGAACGGGAACTACGCCAGCAGCTGGCCGCCGCCTATCGTCTGGCGGCGCTCTTCGGCTGGGAAGACACGCTGTATACCCACTTCTCCGTGCGCCTTCCCGGCGACGGCGAGCCGCGGTTTTTGATTAACCCCTTTGGCATGATGTTTGACGAAGTCACCGCCAGCAACTTAATCGTGGTCGATATGCAGGGTAAGGTCGTCGAGGGCAGCGCCCCGGCAAACTCGGCGGGATTTACCATTCATAGCGCGGTCCATATGGCCCGGGAAGACGCCCACTGCGTGATCCACACCCACACGCTGCCGGGGATGGCCGTTGCCGCCTGCGCAGACGGGCTGCTGCAGCTTAACCAAATCAGCACCGAATTTTATCAACGCGTCGGCTACCATCCTTATGAAGGCGTCGCATTCGATCTCGATGAACGCGTGCGGATCCAGCGCTCGCTCGGCGAGAATATCGCCCTGATCCTGCAAAGCCACGGGCTGCTGTCGGTCGGGCGCACCGTCGCCGATGCGTTTTACATCATGTACTACCTGAACCGCGCCTGCGAGATCCAGATGGCCGCCGCGCAGCTGGCGCCGCTCGGCCCCATCCATACGATACCTGAACCGCTGAGCCGGCACGCCTGTGAGCAGCTGATGGGGGTTGAACATGAACGCCAGCTGGTGTGGCAGGCGTGGCTGCGGCGCCTCGACCGTCTTGATACTTCTTATAAGAGCTAATGCCTATGACTCAGTTCACCATCGTCGTGGATTGTAACGATCCTCAGTACACCCGGGAGCTTTGCGCCGCGTTCGCGCTATTCCCGGAAGTGAAAGCGGTTCTGCCCGAGGACCCCGCCGCCCGCGAGGCGCAATACGCCTGCTGCTGGTTTCCCGACCCGCAGCTGCTGGCGCGCTCGCCTCAGCTGAAGCTGATCCAGGCCGCGTCTGCCGGCGTAGACCATTTGCCCGCCAGCGTTTTCGCCAGCGACGTTCCGCTCTGCCGGGTGGTGGATGAAGATTTTCGTCACGGTATGTTTGAATACGCGCTGTGGGGCGTGCTGTGGTTTCAGCGTCGCTTTGACCGGGCGCTGGCCCACCAGCGCGAGCGCGTCTGGAAGATGTATCCGCAGCGAGCGGCGGCCGATTATCACGTTGGCGTCATGGGCCTCGGCGAAATTGGCGGCTATATCGCCTCGCAGCTGGCCGCGCTGGGGTATCGGGTTTCCGGCTGGGCGCGTAGCGAAAAATCCCTTGCCGGCGTGCGCTGCTACCACGGAGAGGCGCAGGCTGGCGAATTCCTTGGCCAGCTGGATGCGCTGATCAACGTCCTGCCGTTAACCGGGCAGACGCGAGGTATCCTGGCCCATCCTTTATTGCAGCAGCTGCCCGACGGCGCGTCGCTGATTAACTGCGGCCGCGGCGAGCATATGGTGAATCAGGACGTGCTCGAGGCGTTGGATAGCGGCAAGCTGTCCGGCGCGGTGCTGGACGTCTTCCCCGTCGAGCCCCTGCCCCAGGAAGACCCGCTGTGGCAACACCCGCAGGTGGCGATCACGCCGCATATGGCCTCCATCGCGCAGACGGAGGTGATTGCCCGCCAGCTGCTGGATAACATCCGGCGGCAGCAGCAGGCGCTGCCGCTGAAAAACCTGGTGAACAAACGGAGCGGTTATTAACCTTGCGCGTCAACGGCGGGATGTCCGGGGGTTAACCGTTGCTCCGTCTGGTTGATATGATGCTCAATGACCGCCCGGCGCGTATCGTCCGGCGGTAATCGTTTTAGCAGCAACCGCCATGCCGTCAGCGCCTCGCTGAAATGCGCCTGCTCTGATGCACTGAGCGCGTACAGATTAAGCAGGCGGTCGTTAACGCGCTGGCTCTCCATCAGCTGGCGCACCAGCGCATCGCCCCGCGGGTCAGATACCCGCAGCAGCGCCTCCGCATAGCCAAATGCCGCACGATCGTTCTCCGGAGCCAGCGCGTAAGCGCGAGCATAGGCCTGAGTCGCCATAGCGGCGTTGTCCAGGACCCTGCCGAGATGCCCGAGCATAAGCCAGTCCTCAATAGAAGCGTCCGGATTTTGCCACAGCGTCGTGCGTAGCCCGAGGGCCAGACGCCGCAGCTCGTCTTCATCAAGCGGCTGCGCCTTTGGATCCTGCACCCGCGCCAACAGTGCCGGCGTCTGAGCCACCGCCTGCTGCCAGCGTTGCACCTGCTGATAGTGGCCGGTCTGGCTATAGCTGACCGCACCTACCGCCAGCGCAAGCACCGCGCCAGGTATAAAAATCCACGGCCCGGCGGATTTATCCTCCGGCGCCCGGCCGTCAGAAAACGTCTCCTGCCCTGGCCTGACGCGGCGGCGGGAGCGGGCCACTATAGCCCAACCGCCCATGGCGATCGCAGCAGCCGGCACGACCCACAGGAGCATCGTCAGCGGGGTTAATGGCGGATCGTAGGTAACGAAGTTGCCGTAGCGCGCCACCATGTAGTCCACAATATCGCTGTCGCTTTTTCCTTCCTGCATAAGCGTAAAAACTTTCTGCCGCAGGTCGGCCGCGATCGCGGAACTGGAATCCGCAATGCTATTGTTCTGGCATTTCGGGCACCGAAGCTGCTCCGTGAGCAGGCGAAACCGCTGTTCCTGCTCCTCGTCCTTAAACGGCATGACATCAATAGCGGCCAGCGCGTTTGCGCAAAGCAGCAGCATCAGCGCGCTCAGTAATAATCTCATGGCGCAGCCTCCCGGCTAAACTTCTCCCACAGCGGCCTGAATTCGCGCTCCCACACCCGATCGTTAAGATCCCCCGCGTGGCGGTAGCGAATGATCCCCTGTCCATCGATCAAAAACGTCTCCGGCGCGCCGTAGACTCCGAGATCCAGCCCGAGCATCCCGTCGCCGTCAAACAGGCTCAGCGCGTAGGGATTGCCCAGCGTGTTCAGCCAGCCAATTGCTTTCTGCCGATCGTCTTTGTAGTTCAGACCCACCACGCGGATCCCCCGCGCGGAAAGCTGATTCAAATACTGATGCTCTGCGCGACAGGTCGGGCACCAGGTCGCCCAGACGTTAAGCAGCAGCGGTTTGCCCTGCGCCAGCGCATCCGACTGAAAATACTGCCCGGGATCTTCCAGCGCCTCAAGACGGAAAATCGGTACCGGTTTTCCGATCAGCGCCGACTCCAGGCTATTGGGATCGTCCCCTTCCACATTACGCGCCAGCTGCCACAGCAGCAGCATCGCGATAGCCATAAAAATGACCAGCGGCATCAACAACGTACAGCGCTTCATCTGGCCTCCGCGCCAGGATATCCGCGGCGCGGGCGATAGCGCGGATCGCACAGGCACAACAGCCCGCCCAGCGCCATCAGCACTCCCCCGGCCCAAATCCAGCGTACGAACGGTTTATAATAAAGGCGTACGGCCCAGGCGCCGTTGCCCAGCTCTTCGCCCAGCGCGGCATAGAGATCGCGGGTAAATCCGCCGTCAACCGCCGCTTCGGTCATCATGGCGCTGCTGCTGTGGTAAAAGCGCTTTTCCGCATTCAGTATCGCCTGCGGTTCGCCGCGTCGCATGACGCCAATCACCGCGACGGCGGAGCGATAGTTTGGGCCGATCGCCTCTTTGACCTCACGGAAAGAAAAACGATATTCATGGACATCGACGCTGTCGCCCACCCGCATGCGCACGTCGCGCTCCACGCTGTAATTTTGACTAAAGGCGATACCCACGATGGTGACCGCCAGCCCGAGGTGGCCTGCGACCATTCCCCAGTAGCTGAGGGTCATCCTGGCGCCGCGTGAAACCCGCAAAGCGATCTCTACTCCCGCCAGCACAAAGACCCAACAGGCCATCGCCAGCCCGACCACCGTCATGGCGACAATCTTATCGCCCAACCACCACGGCAACAGAAGCGACAGCGCCAGCGTGCTTGCGCAGGCAATAACCAGCAGCCCCCTGAGCTTACGCGGGCGATCGCGCCCCCAGCGCACCAGCGGGCCGATGCCCATCAGGAGCGCAAACGGCGCCATCAGCCAGCTAAACATCGTATTAAAGAACGGCTCGCCAATCGAAATACTGCCGAGGCCCAGCTGTTTATGCACCAGCGGCAGCAGCGTACCCAGCAGCACCGTGAGCATAGCGGCCATCAGCAGAACGTTGTTGCCGAGCAGCAGCGACTCGCGCGACCAGAGCGCATTATTTACCCGAGAGCGGACTTTATAGCCACGCATGGCGAACAGCAGTAAAGAGCCGCCAATGACCAGCACCATAAAGGCTAGAATAAACATGCCGCGCGCCGGGTCGGAGGTAAAAGCGTGAACCGAGACCAGCACGCCGGAACGCACCAGAAAGGTCCCCAGCAGACAGAGCGAAAATGCGCAGATAGCGAGCAGAAGCGTCCACGCCTTGAAGCTGGCGCGCTGTTCAGTGACCGCCAGCGAATGCAGCAGCGCGGTGCCGGCCAGCCATGGCATCAGCGACGCGTTTTCCACCGGATCCCAGAACCACCAGCCTCCCCATCCGAGCTCGTAGTAAGCCCACGCGGAGCCCAGCACAATACCGAGCGTCAGGAAGGCCCACGCCGCCAGCGTCCACGGGCGAGAGAAGCGCGCAAAGGTGCTATCCAGCCGCCCGCTCAACAGCGCGGCTATCGCCAGGGCAAAACTCACCGAGAAGCCCACATAGCCCATATACAGCAGCGGCGGATGGAAAATGAGCCCGGGGTCCTGCAACAGCGGGTTCAGGTCGCGCCCTCCAATGGCAAATTCCGGCAGCGTACGGGCAAACGGGTTGGAGGTGAACAGAATAAACAGCAGAAAGCCAACGCTGATCGTTCCCATCACCGCCAGCACCCGGGCGACAATATCAAGCGGCATTCGCCTGCTGCGCAGCGCTACCGCCACTGTCCAGCCGCTCATCAGCAGCACCCATAGCAGCAGCGAACCTTCATGTGCGCCCCAGGCTGCGGCCACGCGGTACCGGACCGGCAGCTGAGTATTGGCGTTACTGGCCACGTAGCTCAACGTAAAATCGTTGGTAATGAAGGCGTTAATCAGCACCATAAAGGCGCCCATAATGAGGATGAACAGCAGAACGGCAAATACCCGGGAAGAGGCCATCATTCGCCTGTCCCCCCGCGCCGCGCCCCACAGCGGATAGACGGAAAGCAGTAGCGCGACGCCAAGCGCCAGGCACAGCAGCCCGTTGCCGACTTCAGGCATCATAAGGATGTGTCCCTGTAGGCGCTATCCGGGCGACGATGGTTGCTCTCCATCGCTTTTTCCACGTCTGGCGGAGTGTAGTTCTCATCGTGTTTGGCGAGCACTTCTTTCGCCTGTATCCGGTTGTGCGCATCAAGCTCGCCCTGAACCACCACGCCCTGCCCTTCGCGGAACAGGTCCGGCAGAATGCCTTCGTAGCTGACGTCCACCGAACCTTCGGCGTCATAGATGCTAAAACTCACCTGCAGCGAATTCGCATCCCGCTTCACGCTGCCGGGCGCGACCATCCCGCCGACGCGCAGACGCTGACCCCGCTCGGGCCGCTGCTGCGTTTCGCGCTTGCCGTAGAGGATTTCGCCAGGCGTATAGAACAGGTCGATACTGGAACGCAGCGCATAGAGCACCAGCGCGGTGGTCAGCGTTAGCCCGGCGATCACCGCGAGGGCGACCCACAGGCGGTTTTTGCGGCGAATATTCATATCGCCTCCCGCGCCGCGCGCCTGCGGGCTTCACGGGCGCGCTGCCGGGCGATATCGCGCAGAATGACACGATGCAGGATCGCGCTGTGCGCGACCAGCGCCGCCAGCGGGAGAATGGTCAACGCCACCGCCAGCCAGACGTAAAAGGCATAGCCGCCCATGGCCAGGAAATCACTCCAGCTTGTAAATGCGCTGCTCATCGACGACCTCTTTTTAAAATCAGTTCACTGACCCACGGGCGACGTTTTTCCATGAGCAAAATCAGATTCCGCATGCGCATTAGCGCCAGCGTGATAAACAGCAGCAGGTAGCCGATAATCGCCAGCCGCAGCGGCGCGCGCATCGCCGGGGCGATGCTTTGCTGCATATTCGTTGAGCCCTGATGCAGGGTGTTCCACCACTCAACCGAGTAGTGAACGATCGGTAAATTCACCACGCCAATCAGCACCAGAATAGCCGCCGCGCGCCCGGCCAGACGGCGATCGTCAAAAGCGTGCCACAGCGCTATCGCGCCGACGTAGAGAAACAGCAGCACCAGCTCAGAGGTTAATCTGGCATCCCAAACCCACCAGGTTCCCCACATTGGCTTACCCCACGCGGAACCGGTCACCAGCGCCACAAAAGTAAACACCGCCCCCACGGGCGCCATCGCCGCCAGCGCCAGATTGGCCATTTTCATCTGCCAGACCACGCCGATGAACGCCGCGGCCGCCATCAGGGCATAAATGCCCATAGACCACATTGCCGCCGGAACATGCAGATAGATAATGCGATAGCTCTCGCCCTGCTGATAGTCCGCGGGCGCAAAGCCAAATCCCCAGACCCAGCCTGCGATCAGTACCAGCGCGCTGGCGCCGCCCAGCCACGGAGCGACCCTGCCGCAGAGCTGATAAAGCCGCGGCGGATTCGTCAGTTGAATCCCTGTTTTCCTCATATTTCAGTCACCAGAAATAAAGATAAATCCATTGATAAGCCCGGGCCTGGAGCCCCGGCGCCGCAAACCTGATAAGCGCCATCCATCAAAAACCGCGCTAGTGCAGACTGACGCGTAGCGCCGCCGCCGTCGCAAAGGGGCTTAACGTTGCGCTGCCCGCCAGCAGCGCGCCCAGTATCGCCATATACCCCGCCACGGGCAGATGCATGGAGGCCGCATCCATCGCGGCGGTAGCAAAAATAAGTAAGGGAATAGTCAGCGGCAGAACCAGAATGCTTAACAGCGCGCCGCCGCGCTTAAGTCCGACGGTGAGCCCCACGCCCGGCGCGCCGAGGAACCCCAGCGTCGGCGTCCCTAATAGCAGGGTCAGCGCCATAATTTTCCAGCCATAGACGTCCATGCCCAGCAGCAGAGCCACCAGCGGCGACAGGATCAGCAGGGGCACACCGGTGACCACCCAGTGAGCCATCACTTTAGCCACGACCACCGCCGGCAGCGGTAAAGGCAGCAGCATCAGCTGTTCAAGGCTGCCGTCCTGTAAGTCGTCGCGAAACAAGCGCTCGAGCGCCAGCAGCGAGGAGAGCAGCGCAGCGACCCAAATAATGCCGGGCGTCAGCCGCGCCAGCAGCTGCGGCTCCGGACCAACGGCAAGCGGAAACAGCGTAATGACAATCAGAAAAAACCACAGCGGATTGGCGATTTCCGCGCGATGGCGAAACGCGACCCGCAGTTCAAGGCAAAAAATCCGCCACATCACGGTTCCGCCCTCTCGCCGCACAGCGCAATGCGTCGAATCCTGTCGGATGCCGCGCTAATTGATTGATGGGCAGTGAAAATGACGATGCCGCCTTGCTCCGTGTGCTGCGCCATGCGCTGAATCAGGCGTTCGACGCCCTCCGTATCGACGGCGGTAAAAGGTTCGTCGAGGATCCACAGGCGGGCGCGGGTCAGCCAGAGGCGCGACAGCGCCACGCGCTGCTGCTGACCGGCGGAGAGCTGGTTAACAGGAATATCGTCGAAGCCGGCAAGCCCGGCCTTCTTAAGGGCCTCCCGGCACTGGGCGATATCATCGTGTTGATGGAGAAAACGCAGGTTTTCCATGGCGGTCAGCCTGGCTTTGATTCCCGGCTTATGGCCAATCCACAGCAGGTTTTGCTGGTAGCTATCGCGCACGCGATGCAGAGGGCGGCCCTGCCAGTAGATTTCTCCGGCATCAGCGCGGGCCAGCCCGGTAAGCAGGCGCAGGAGAGTGGTTTTCCCCGCACCGTTGCCTCCGGCTATCTGCACCCAATCGCCCGCCGAAACGCTGAATGAAAAATCTTTCAGCAGCGTCCGACCATCGCGTTCGCAGTGCAGTTTAATGGTCCTGAGCCAGCTCCGGGAACTTTCGCTCATCATCCCGTTATTGCCCCGGCTGATACGGCGTATAAACACCGGTCAGGCTATGCAGAAAAGCGACAATATCATCGATATCTTTTTGCGCTAAATCCGTACCGACCTGATAGCGCAGCATCAGTTTTACTGCGCCATCAAGCGTCGGAACATCACCGCGATGAAAATAGGGCGCGGTGAGCGCCACGTTGCGTAGCCCCGGCACTTTTTGGCGTAATTTATCCCGTACCTCTTTCGTCACATTCATTCGGCCAATATCAGCAGCCGTGATTTCACCAAAATTAAAATCACGCTTCAGCCCCAGCGGTTCAAAAGAGCGGCCGCCGAGAATAATACCGCCGTGACAGGTAGCACATTTATTATCTTTAAATAGCTGATAGCCATGTTTTTGTTGCGCGGTCAGCGCGTCTTCATCACCGCGCAGCCAATTATCAAATGGCGCGTCGGGGGTAATTAATGTTTTTTCAAATTCAGCGATAGCGTCAGTGATGCGCTCACCGCTAAAACCTTGCGGATAAACGGCTAAAAAATCCTTTTTCAATACGGGATCTTTATCCAGTTTATTAATAATGTCTCCCCAGGATTTTGATGCCATCTCAATGGGGTTTAACGGCGGGCCACCGGCCTGTTCTTGCAGCGTTGATGCCCGTCCGTCCCAGAATTGCTCAATATTAAAGACGGCGTTAAATACCGTTGGCGCGTTAATTGGCCCAACAGCGCCCCCCACGCCGATAGACGTTTTTCTGCCATCGACCCCGCCCGCGTTTAACGCATGACAGTGTGCGCAAGAAATGGTGCTATCCCCGGACATTCGCGCGTCGTGATAAAGACGAAAACCCAGCGCAACTTTCCGCTCATCAACGGGCAGCTTTTTAGGGATCGGCTGGAGAGGTTCATTGCGATGCTGCGCGGCGGTATCAGCGCTGGCGTAGTAGCGCTCGCGCTGGTGCTTAATCCAGTTGAGTATCTCAATACGTTCGCTGTCGCTAACGCCGCCGGCCCAGTGCAGCGCGACGTATCGCGTAGGCGGCATCGTTTGATGCTGCATAACCCACTCAATCTTGTTTAATTCACTTTGTGAAACGGGTTTATCGTCAATCAGTGACGTACGCACGGATTGAAGGTTAAAGGATTTGTATCCCAGCTGTACGTCATAATCCATCAGCTGTTTGGCAACGGGAAAAGCGGCGTAAAAGGGCAACTCCGCCGAGGGCGTATGGCAATAGTCGCAACCTTTTTCACTAAAAAAAGAGAGGACTTTATTATTCTCGGCAACCGCCGAGAGCCGGACGTCGTTTTTTTTAATACGCTGACTGTCGTAATACCAGATATAGCCTGACAACCCTAAATAACATAACACGCCTGCGGTAATGACCGAGGCTGTAATGGTCGCAATTTTCTTCATAAGATCATTCCTTTGAGGCATTGCAGCTGAGATAATGACGTTTTATATTTATAGTTTCACGTAACATCATAGCGGTGACGGCGCCGTGGATATTGATTAGCGTCAAAGCCGATGACAGGCAGGGCCTATAGATATAATAACCACACCCTATCATCACTATATTATTCTGCGCTGCGCGCGGCGGCTAAAAACCTCACTCCCTTGCTCAATCCTCCATGTATTCACTCTTATTATATAAACGGGTAAAACATTAATAAGAGGATTCACATTAGCGTGTTTCCATTAAGCAGTAAAAAAGAGAGATGAATTTTATCTCACCCTACCAATTCATATTTTAAATTTGCTCTCGCGGAAGAAATAAAAAGCGGAAAAATAATTCCGCCTGCGTTTGAAAAGCTAAGAGGATTAACCCCTTAGCGTTGGGCGTCGGCCTGCCAACAATGCGATCAGCGCAACCGCAACCGGCACCAGCGAACCCCACAGCACGGCATTCCAGCCGAAGAGGTTCATCAACGCGCCCGAGGAAAATGAGCCAATCATCATGACGCCGAAGACAATAAAATCATTCAGCGATTGCACCTGAGTTTTCTCTTCCGGCCGGTGGAAATCCATGATCTGCGCCGACGCGCCGGTAAAGCCGAAGTTCCAGCCGATACCCAGCAGGATCAGCGACAGCCAGTAGTGCATCACGTCGATACCGGCGAGGCCAACCATCACCGACAGCAGCAGCAGAACTAAACCGGCCGCGTTAATACGCCGGGCGCCGAAGCGATTAATCAGCTTGCCGGTAAAAAATCCGGGACCGTACATGGCGATCACGTGCCACTGAATGCCCAGATTCGACGCCTGCTGGGAGATCCCGTGCATATGCATGGAAAGCGGCGCCGCGGTCATCAGGAAGTTCATCACCATATAGGATATAGCGCCGCTAAAAACCGTCCGTGAAAACCCCGGCTGGCGCACGATTTCGCCCAGCGGGCGCCCGCCCGATTTGGCCTGCGCCGCCGGCTCGGGGGTTTTTACCCCCAGCAAGACCAGCGCGGATACCGCCGCCACCAGCCCCTGAGCGATAAAGGTCATCGCAAAGGTGTGCGGCGGCCACAAATTCATGGTCGCGGTCACCAGCATCGGGCCGATGATCCCCGCCGCCACGCCGCCGCCCATGACCAGCGAGAGCGCCCGCGCGCGCCGCTCGCCGCTGACGCCGTCGGTAGCGGCAAAGCGGAAGGACACCGCCACCGCCGCATAGGCGCCGCCGAAAAAGGCCGCGAGACAGAACAGTCCGAACGAAGCGATCGCGACCGCCAGCGCCGCCAGCGCTCCCGTCAACACGCCGGCGCCGGTACCGACCATAAAGACCGTTTTGCGCCCGCGTCTTCTGGCCAGCGCGCCAAACGGCAAAATACAGGCCGCCATCCCCAGCACAAAAATGGTAATGGGCAGCGTGGCCAGCGTCGGCGAGGGCGCGATGGCATTGCCCACAATCGCCCCTGTGGCGTAAAACACCACCGAGTTTGCCCCTGCGAGCGCCTGCGCCGTCGCCAGGCGAACAATATTTTGGTTTTGCTGTCCGACGGGCAGCGTTATCTCAGCGCTCATGACTCTCTTTATCCTGAATTCGTTTGCGTTATGCCAATACCCTGACTGACATAATGAACGTAATCAGGCATGACGACCAGCCATCACGCCGCCATCAATATCCCAAACCGCGCCGGTCACCCAGCGGGTGCTATCGCTGAGCAGAAACGCCACGGTTTGCGCGATATCATCAGGCGTGCCGACGCGGCCAATGGGATGGAAGCCGTCAAAGCTGTTCATCACATCCTTCACATCCTCTTTAGGGATAAACCCTTCATATATCGGCGTATGCACCACCGCCGGCGATACCGCATTGACCCGAATCCCGCTGCCGCCCAGCTCAATCGCCAGATTTTTGGTCAGCGCATGCAGACCCGCTTTCGCCATGGAGTAGGCTGACGACGGCGTTGCGCCGATGGCCTGCTGCGCCCACATCGAGCCGATATTCACAATCGAACCTTTGATGCCATTAGCCAGCATATTGCGCACCACCTCGCGGGTGATAAAAAACGTCGCGCGGTTGAGATGCATATACCGATCGTAGTCAGCCATTTCATGTTCGATAAACGGCTTCGGGAAGAAAACGCCGGCGGCGTTGACCAGCAGGCTGATATCCTGATGTTCCGCGTTAATAGCGGCCATAACCTGCTGCATACCGCTTTCGCTCGTCAGGTCAGCGACGATAACATCCACCTTCCCCGCTGCCGCCAGCGCCTGACGCGCCTGTTCGGCCTTCTGCCGACGATTGCCCACCAGCACCACGCTGCCGCCATTCTCCACCACCCGTTTGGCCGTCGCCAGCCCCATACCGCTGGTCCCGCCAACCACTAACAGTTTTTTTCCCATAAACGCCGTATTCATCATTCACCTCTTCACGCTTGATTTGTGTAGCCTAAGCATGCCTTTCCTGCAGCGCGCTGACGAATGAGAAGAAATAGCCCAACGACAAAGAAAATCTATCTTGATGACCTATACTGAGACGCAAATTCACTGAGGGATATTCACCATGCGTTCGCTTAACCGACTGAAATGGCTTCACGCGTTTGAAGCCACCGCCCGCCACGGCAGCTTTACCGGTGCGGCGCGCGAGCTGGGCGTGACGCCCGCCGCCGTCGGGCAGCTGGTCAGGGCGCTGGAAGAGTGGGTCGGCCATCCGCTGCTGCACCGTACCCGTAGCGGTAAAGAGCGTCTCACCCTGGTGAGCGAAGCGCAGGCGGCGCTGCAGGATATTACTCAGGGGCTGGATAAGCTGGAGAGCGGACTGAATAAGCTTCGCGGCCGCCGGGCGCGTTCCGTGGTGGTGATTACCGCCTCGCAGGTTCTGATGATGAACTGGCTGATGGAGCGCTTAAACCGCTTCTCTGAAGTCCATGATAATATCGACCTGCGTCTCAACGTTACGGAAAAGCTGATGGATGTGGCCCACGGCGAAGCGGATTTGGCGGTACGCTGCGGTCGCGGCGACTGGCCCGGGGTCGATAAAACCTGGCTGATGGATGAAGAAGCGGTGCTGGTGTGCAGCCCGCGAATCGTCCCGGCAGACAAAACCGCCTGCGGCGAGTGGCTGGCGGCGCAAAAGCTGATTCATGATGATACGCCCTATCCCGGCGCCAGCTTTCCATCATGGGCGGAAGTGCTGGAGGCCGCTCAGGCGCCAACGGCGCGCGATAGCGGGTTGCATATTAACTCAACGTCGGCGGTCATCTTGGCCGCGCTCAGCGGGCGCGGCGTCGCTATTGTTCGCCGGACGCTGGTACAAAAGCTCCTCGCCACCGGCCAGCTCGTTCAGCTACACCCGGCCCGCCGCTGGCCGCTCACCTGGTCCTACTATATTGTGACGCCCCAGCATGCGGTCATGCGCCCGGAAGTGAAGGTGTTTTATGACTGGCTGCTTCACGATGTGCTGGCGGAAAACCCGATACGCTGAATATCTTCCGCCACACCTGCATAGAAAACCTTTATTGCTTTATGGTTTTAGCTGGTCATGAATGCGCCACTTCTGTTTCAGCACGTTTTTGTCCTGGCTGGCCAGCCACTGGTTAACCTTGTCCAGCAGCTGCGGGTTATCTTTATTCATCATATAGACTTTGAAGCTGGCGGTGCCCGGGAACGGCTGCTCATTGGCCACGCAAAACACGCCCGGTTCATTGCTCTGGTAATAGACGCCCTCAATCAGGTCGGTCACCATCATATCCGCCGTTTTCTGCCGCAGCGCTTCAAGGTTATCGATATTGTTTTTCACCCGAATAATCTGCGCCTGCTTGATATGTTCATCGACAAAGCTTTGGTTGGTGCCGCCCGGATTCACCACCACCTTCACGTTTGGCTGGTCGATTTTTTCCAGGCTACCGAGCGCCGGCGCCGCCGCGCAGTTAGCCAGCGCAATCTTGCCGTTCGGCACCACCGGCTGGCTTAACGCGAAATCTTTCGCCCGCGCTGCGGTTTCCGTCACCCCGCCCATGGCGATATCAAACTTATCGGCCTTCAGGTCGGCGGAGAGCGTGGGCCAGCTGGTCGTCACAAAGCTCACCTTTAGCCCAAGCCGCTTGCCGAGATCTTTCGCCATATCAACATCGTAGCCCACCAGCTCCCCGGCTTTATTATGAAACGCCAGCGGCGCGTAATCCCCCGGGACGCCGACTTTCAGTTCGCCGCTTTGTTGAATGCTGTTCATGTCGCGCGCCTGGGCGCCAAAGGCGACGGCAGCGATGACGAAAACAAGACCTGACTTCAACTTCATCGTTATATCCTTGTTCAAATGTGAACCGTTTATGATTACACCGCGCTGCGCAGCGGATGCTGTTTATTGTTTATAAAATCTTTAATCATGGAGACCGTCAATACCGGCGGCGAGAAAGGCGGCATCGTTCCTTCGGCCACCCGCCCGGCGAGCTGCTCGCAAAAGCGCTCAACCTGATTAACCGGATACCCGGCAATATCCTGGGCGGAGTAACGCCACCATCGTAGCGCCATCAGCTGCTCAATAATCGCCTCGCTGAAGCGCATGCGGATGATCTTCGCGGGATTACCGCCGACGATGGCGTACGGTGCGACGTCTTTGACCACCAGCGCGTTGGCGGCAATGACAGCCCCATCGCCAATAGTAATCCCCTGCGCCAGGGTGACATTCTGGCCAATCCACACATCGTTGCCGATGGTTATCGGCCGGGGGGTTTTTGCAAAAGGATAAAACTGGTTGGTCCTGCCGCTATCGGCAGCCAGCGTCGCCATCACGCCGGAATGATGGGCATAAAACACCGGGCTGGCGCTGGCCCACTCCAGGGGATGTCGGTCGCCGAGCACCTGTAACCGATCGGCAATCGACGTGTAGCGCCCCACGTTAATCAGCGCCGGCAGCAGGGTTCGCGTATAGCTAAAGGCGCCCAGCGAGGCCAGCCGTTCGCCGCAGCGCCCCCAGTAGGTGGTATAGGCCTCGGTGGCTAAGTTTTCCGGTATCTCAATCGACAGGTCGTCACGGTAAAAGGCGTGGCTACAGGCCAGCGTCTGCCCGCCGACAAAAATCCGCTGCGCCTGCAATAGTGGCTTAAGCTCCCCAAAGGCGATTTTCATTATCGATTTTCCCGCACAAAAGTATTCCCGGACAGCCGCTTAATCTCTCGATCATTGATAGCGTACCGATCCGCTCGCCGTGCGAAAAATCGTTATGACTTCTCTTTTTTGTGAGCGACAGCGCGAAAGCGACGGTCAGTTATACTCCAGCGCAAACGTCACCATGCTATTGGCGGTACCGGCGGTTACCGCGTCATCCGTCTGTACGTACTGGGCGTTAAAGTTGATATTTTCCGCCGCCCCCGCGCTGCTGGCGGTAATCCGCTTGAGTACAGGTAAGTTACTGGCCTCATTGATTTTGACGCCGGTTCCGGCGGCGGGCGCTGGGGCACTGTTATTGCCGTAGGTGAGCCTGACGCCCACACCGCTCGCGGAGGCGTTTGCTTTACTTAGCGCCAGAGTATCCGTTCCCCCGGATGGCGAGGTGACGCCAAAAAAGCCGATGCGGATATCGGTTGGCGTGGAGCAGAAGACCGGTATGGAGAAGCGCTTCGCGACGCCGCCGGTGGTGTTTTTGCCCTTAAACTCCGCTTTATTTACCGTGCCGAGGCTAACGTGAATATTCGCGGTTGAAACCTGACAGCTGCCGCTGCTGCCGATATCGACATTCAGCGCCGCCATATCGAGCGTGACCGGCGAGCTGGCGACAAAACCGCTGCGGCTGTCGGCCTGCTGCTGGATAGTGAGTTCGCCAATCTGCGGCTGCGCCGGAACGTTTGCGTGGTTGCCGCTGACCAGGGCGACATTACCGGTCTTATAAAATGTCACAAAGACTTTCACCACAATCTGCTGCTGGTTCAGCAGATTAGCCATCTCATTGCTGTCGCAAACCGTCACGGATTCCCCATTACCGGCCGCATGGCTGCCATCAATAAAGCGAACGGCGCCGCCGCTGCACTGGAAGCCCAGCGAGTATCCTATGCCGTCCAGCGCTGAGGGGAACACGTGCTGACCGCCGATTGACAGCGGCGTTGAGGCCGTTTTTAGCTGCCGATAAACCAGACGCTTTGCCGCCGCTTTCGGCACCTGAAGATCGCAGGAGAAATGAATCCCGCTGCCGTTATCCGCCATCATGTCGGTCATCTGGGTATTCAACGGCAGCGTGGGCAGGTACTTGATATTCTGGACGTTCACGGTCATCTGGCCGATATCTCCTCTGCAGGTTTCCGCCCAGCCGCTGTGGCTATAAATCCCCGCCATCAGCAGGAATAAAAACGATACTATGCGCAAAATCACCTCTGTGCAGACCTACTGGCAGAGGCCAGAGACGATTTTAACCGGACTCTGCCCCTGCTGTACGGTATCGGTAAGATGGAAATGCAGCGCGCATCTCCGTGAGAGATTGTCGGCGTTCCAGGCGGCATCGAGCGTCCCTTCTTGCGGAATACCGCTCAGATAGACCTGCCCGCCATCCGCCACCATGCCGCCCGGCGCCGCGCCCCGATCGTCTTCTGCTTTACGCAGGCGAACGCTGGCGCCGAACGGCAGCGGGCCGTGGCTATCGCGAAGGGTAAACAGCACGCGGCTGCCGATGTGGGTCTGATAGTTTGCCTGCACCACCGCCCCGCCGCCGGGGCTCACCGTCTGTCCTTCAAGTTCAACATCGGCATCGTCGGCCAGCGATTCGGTATCGAGCGTAATGGTGTTTTTGCGATACGCCGTCAGCGAGGGCACCACCGCATAGCCCCGCCAGTCGGTATGCACGTTGCTGCCGTTCTGAATCGCCACGTCGGCGGCACCCGGCGCGCGTACGATGGCAAAGCTTTCGCCGACGGTCTGACCCAGCGTCACGCCATGAGGATGGGCGACGATGGACCCCGATGCGCCCCAGGTCAGCTGATGGCTTGCGCTATCGCGGCGATAGCCGAGCTGCGCGGTTCCATAGCCGCCGTGGTAATCGAGCGATGCGCTGCTGTTGCTGCCCTGGCCGCCGTTAACGTAGCCCTGCTGAAGGGAGTAGTAGAGATTGGGATTGCGCGGAAGCGAACCGTACAGCGACGCCTGCTGCGAGGTGCGTCCGTTATTGTCGGAGGTGGTGCTGTAGCTAACCGCGCTCTCGGACAGCGGGCCGCCAAGCGGAATGCTCAGGTTCAAGGACCACGAGCGATCGTCTTTTTGGCGATCGGATGACTGGGTGTAGTAATAACCCACGCCCCACGAAACGCCTCGCCAGGCGCTGTAAAAACCGAGATGGATCGTTTCATCGCGGCTCTGGCGGTGCCAGTACTCCTGCGACCAGGCGGAAATCGCCAGGCTGCTCATACCGCCAAACGCCTGAGAAAGGGAGACCTCTTCGCGGCTGCGCTTGTTATCCAGCAGGCCATTGCGGCTCTCAAGCGCGCTGGCTTCGCTGAAGTCGTAATAACCGCCTGAGGAGTAGCGATAGCTGGCGAGGCTAAATGAGGTGCCGGTGCCGGCAAAATCCTTCTGGTACTGCACCCGTACCGAATGGCCGGCCGAGCGCTTTCCCGACGGCGTCGTGGTGTTCGCCCATGTCGCATCGCCTCCAAGCGATCCGAGCTCGCCAAAACCGCGCCCGACGCCGAGCGCCCACGACTGGTAATCCTGCGCCAGCTGGCTACCGCCGTAGAGCGTGAATTCAGCCGGTAGCCCATAAAAGAGCGTACCCTGCAAAAACGTCGGCGAGCGCGCCTGGCTCTGCTCCGAATGGTAGCGTCCGGCGCTCAGGCTGAATTTCACGCGTCCTTCCCGCAGCATAAACGGGACGGCTGAAAAGGGCTGGGTAAAGGTCCGCACCGAACCATCGCTCTCTTTTACCTGCACCTCGAGATCGCCGCTTTGCGCCGTTGGATAGAGGTCGTTTATCGCAAACGCTCCCGGCGAGACGAACGTTTCATAGATAACGTAGCCATGCTGGGAGATGGTGACTTTGGCGTTGCTGTGCGCCATTCCGCGGATCGTCGGGGCGAAGCCGCGCTGGCTATCCGGCAGCATTTCATCATCGGACATCAGCTGAACGCCGCGAAACTGCACGCTGTCGAAAACGTCGCCGGTCGTAAAGGTATCGCCCATCCGCAGCAGGCTTTTGAGTGACTTCAGGTCGCGCTGTAGCCAGGTACTCTGTGAATTCCAGCGCCGGGTCCGGTCATACTCCATCGACGAGACGTTACGCAGGCGCCAGGCGCCGAGGTTAACCCCGCTGCGTAGATTCAGGTAGCTGGAGCGGCTGCTGTCATCCGTCTGCCGGGTTTGCGACCCGGTCAGGTTATAGTTAACAAACGCCGCCGGGATACCATCATCCCAGCGTGCCGGATCCACGTATCCGCGGCTTTGGGCGTTCATGGCCGCCTGGGGAATACTTAAGTTCAGACGCTGAGTGGCGAAATCAAAACGGCTGCTGGCATCGGGGATGTAGCGCTCGATGCGAGTAAACGTTTCTCCCTCATGCAGGGTATTAAACGCCGGGAAAGCGCTGACGTTGACGCCATATTCCGCCAGCTGCGCCGGGGTTAACTGCGGCCGCAGTTCGCCGTTGCTGTCGACAAATGTCACCTCACCTTGGGCTATCTCCTGGTTATTCACCCAAATGCTGACCGGGTATGTCCCGGGCTGCTGGCCGCCTGCTTTAGCAAAATAGTGTAAATCAGCGGTCTTTTGCTGCGGATTGGTAAATTCTAATGCCGCCGGATCAAAGTAGTCCTCCGCCCGCGCGATACCGCTTTGGTACAGCAGAAAAAGCGCCGTCGGCAATAATAAAATCCCGCCGGTTGGCGCCGCGATCGCCGAATAAACGGAAGTCATATCCGAAGTGTTATTTTTCACAATATCCTGACCAGGCGAAGCAAATTAATTACTGTTGCGCGTAATCCGTAATACCACCGAAGTCATTAATGGCGCGCCATTTAACTACCCCGGAATGAGTAATCGGCCACGCTTTATGATCAAAGGGGCCAATCATGCCGGGTTGCGGAATATCTGTACCGCCAACCGAAATAACAAAAAAGGAGACAAAATAGGGCGTCGGGTTTTGGGCAACCAGCCTGGAACCTTCAATGTTAAACGTCAGCTTGCGCCATGCATCGTCAGGCTCGCCCGCCAGACCATTCGGGCGATAGAAGATCTTAAACTTTGATTTAATATTGACCTGAAGCTTGTTCACTTCATCTTGTTTCGTTGGTGCAATACTTTTCACATTGAGCCAAAAAACGGATTCGCGATCGGTGGGCAGCGTTCCACCAATATAGTTAATACGCAATACGTTCTGCTGTTCAGGATCGAGACGGAAAAGCGGCGGCGTCACAATAAAAGGCACCCGGCTTTTATTGTTTTCCGTATAGTTTTCTACCCACGATTGCACCAGATAAGGTGAATGAGTATCAGCGTTGGTGACCGATATTGCGGCTTCACGTTTCCCTTCCTGATAAACAACACGGGTTCCTCCCATGACAATACCGGCCTGTGCCGCAGTTGATAGCAATAAAAAGGCTATCGCGGCGATCGTTCGTTTCATAATGACTACCGTCCGGGAATAATAAAAGCGGGTATCACTGCCTGAAGCTGATAAATAATCTGCATTAATTATGCCGACCCTATTTCAGCCGGGCGGCGGCGGCTGGCGGCTTACCCGGCGTGGGAAGCCATGAATAACCGCAGCTTTACCCGCTTCCAGGGTATTAGTTGTAAACCATATTGAAGTTGGCCGTACCGTTGGCAGAACCGGCGGAAACCGCGCTGGTTGAGACATAGTCAGCAAAGAATTCCAGATCGGCGGTACCCGTTGCCGCGCCGCTCGCGCCAGCGGTAACGCTGTGGCCGCGTGAGACGGCGCCGAGATCAACCGGCGTCGACTTATCATCTTCATACAGCTTTATCGCTACCCCACTTGCGGTACCGTTAATCGCCAGCAGATCGCTATTGTTGGTATCGCGGGTACCGTCAAACAGCACCGAGACGGTGGTAACGGTAGAAGGACAATCTTTCACTTTGATATGGAAGGCGGTTTTGGTCGTTTCAGAACCTGCGCCGGTAAAATAGCTGCTCGCCCATTTCCCCAGATCGACGCTCTGATTTGCGCTGGTGCTATCAACATTACAGGAGGAATCGGTAATCGATCCGGTAAATTCGACCTGCCCACCCGTCCCCTGCGTGCCCGCATTAGAACCGGGGTTAACGGTCATTGCCGATCTGGCGGGTTGTGAAGGCGAGGATAATGCGCTAGCGGACACCAGAGCACCGACAAACATTGCCATAATACGAAATTGCGTTTTCATTATTCATCTCATCTCTAACTTATATTTTCGACAGATTGCGCGCGAGGGATTAAGCCCCGGGCAAATCTGCGTGCAGATCCTCCATGTTAATAATATTCGCGTTCCGTCCGCAGGACATCAGGCAGCAAAAATAAGCTGCTTAATTGGCTATTTTGATAAAAAGAAGTTCTTCGGCGAAATTGATAAACCCTTTATTAAGGTAACAAATAAATACTATCCCTACCGATTACAAATCGCAATATTTTGTTATGTTAATGAAATGCTGTTTTATTTTACATATAAAGATAATATTAAAAACATTATGCGCATTGTTAATTAATGCAACCAAAAATCACGATGCAATAACATCAAAAAGCAACATCAGGCGGTGTAATTTAACAATCACCCCTAATTTCACCGCGATTTTTCGGCAATAATTCTGTGAGCGGACTGGGTTTTTATAGAATATTAGGATAAATCTTAGATTGGCTTTTATCTTATTTTCGTTGTCGAATAAACAATAATCACGCGAGTCATTATAAGCAGGAGATATTGATGACAAGTGTATTTCATCTGAAAGCCGGAGAGGAAAGATGAATAACAATACTTTCTTTGTGGAATAATAAACCCGCAATCGATGCTGAAGATTGCGGGTTATCCTAAAATAAATAGCTGACAGGGACGATCAGAACAGGCCCAGCGGCGCGGTACCGTAGCTCACCAGCAGGTTCTTCGTCTGCTGATAGGCATTGAGCGCCATCTTATGGGTTTCGCGCCCTACGCCGGACTGTTTGTAGCCGCCGAACGCGGCGTGCGCAGGGTAGATGTGATAGCAGTTGGTCCACACCCGACCGGCCTTAATGCCGCGCCCCATGCGATAAGCCAGGTTGGTATCCCGCGTCCACACCCCGGCCCCAAGGCCAAACTGGGTTTGGTTTGCAATAGCCAGCGCCTCGGCTTCATCTTTAAAGGTGGTGACGCCGATAACCGGGCCAAAGATCTCCTCCTGGAAGCTGCGCATATCGTTGCGGCCCTGAATCAGCGTCGGCTGAATATAGAAACCGTTATCCAGTTCGGCAGAGATGCTGGCGCGTTCGCCGCCGGTCAGGATCTTTCCGCCTTCATCGCGAGCGATCTTAATATAGGAAAGGATCTTATCGAACTGCTGACGCGACGCCTGCGCGCCGATCATCGTATCGGTATCAAAGGGGTCGCCGCGGCGAATTTGCGCCACCTTCTCCATGACCCGCGCCATAAAGGGCTCGTAAATAGACTCCTGAATCAGCGCGCGGGACGGGCAGGTGCAGACCTCGCCCTGATTAAAGAAGCCCAGAACCAGGCCTTCAACCGCCTTCTCGATATACTCTTCTTCGCCTTCCATCACGTCGGCAAAGTAGATGTTCGGCGATTTACCGCCCAGCTCAACGGTACAGGGGATAATGTTTTCCGCCGCGCAGGCCATGATATGGCGGCCTACCGGCGTTGAGCCGGTAAAGGCGATTTTGGCGATGCGTTTACTGGTTGCCAGCGCTTCGCCCGCCTCTTTGCCAAATCCCTGAACCACGTTAAGGACGCCCGCCGGGAACAGATCGCCAATAATCTCCAGCAGCAATGTAATGCTGAGCGGCGTCTGCTCTGCCGGTTTCAGCACCACGCAGTTGCCCGCAGCCAGCGCCGGAGCGAGCTTCCAGGCGGCCATCAGCAGCGGGAAGTTCCACGGAATAATTTGTCCGACCACGCCGAGAGGCTCATGGAAGTGATAAGCCACCGTCGTTTCATCAATCTCCGCCGTGCTTCCCTCCTGCGCGCGCAGGCAGCCGGCGAAATAGCGGAAGTGATCGACCGCCAGCGGCAGGTCGGCGTTGAGGGTTTCGCGGATCGGCTTACCGTTATCCCAGCTCTCCGCTACCGCCAGATATTCCAGATTGGCCTCAATACGGTCGGCAACCTGCAGCAGCAGATTAGCGCGGTGCTGAGCCGACGTTTTGCCCCAGGCGTCGGCGGCCCGGTGCGCCGCATCAAGGGCGAAGTCGATATCTTTGGCATCAGAACGCGGAAACTGCCCGATGTTGCTACCGTCGACCGGGGAGGTATTCATAAAGAATTCTCCACCGATGGGTTCAACAAATTTACCGTCAATAAAGTTACCGTAGGCTGACTTCAGTGAAACCAAAGCGCCCGGTGTGTCAGGATGAGCATAACGCATCGCGAATCTCCTTCATGTAGGGTTGAGGGCAGCGGCATATTAGTTTTGTACGGCGGCTCGCTGCGTCTCTCGTCTATTGCAGGGGTTATGCCATTTTTTATATTTTAAAAAAGAAATTAATTTTCAATAAATTAGATAGGTCACGTCACTTTCTGTCGCACAGAATCTCTCTTATGTGTCGCAAATCGCAACACCACGAAAACCATATAGCTACAATATTGCAACACAAATTAAACGACGAGGTGTCCCGTGCCAGGAAATCCGTTTGCCCTGACGCCAGAGATCGAAGCGAACCCGCTGCTCAGCGACTCCTGGTGCCGTAGCCAGCGCTATGGCCTCGACCCCGCCACGGATGACTTCCCTCGCCTGCACGCCAGCGAACTGGCCGACAGGCTCGCCAGACACAGCCGCCTGCAAACGCTGGCCCAGCCGGTCGTTAATGAGCTATCCCGCAAAGTCAACGCTCTGCAATCCGTCGTGGTTCTCTCTGACGCCAGCGGTCTGGTTTTGCAAACCTTTGGCGATACGCACGCCATGCAGAAAGCGCAGCGCTTCGCTTTAGCGCCGGGCAACCTGTGGAGCGAAAGCGGACGCGGAACCAACGCCATTGGCACCGCGCTGGCGATTGACGACAGCTGCGAAATCGATGGCCGCCAGCATTTTCTGACCAGTAACCAGGGTCTTTATTGCGCCGCCGTGCCGCTGCAAAGTCCCGATGGCAAAATAGCCGGGGTGCTGGATATCTCCGGCCCGGCCCGGTACCCGCACGCCCGCACGCTGGCGTGGGTAAAAGGCGCCGCGAAGCAGATAGAATATCTGTGGGTTAAACAGAGTCTGCATCCGCAACAGTGGCTGATGAGCCTGCATCCTCAGCTGGAAAAGCTCGACGGCGTCGACGAATGTCTGCTGGTCTTTACCGACAATGTGCTGATGGCGGCTAACCGGCTGGCGATGCGCGAGTTCTCACTTAACGCAGATCGGTTCGGCCACCTCACGTTCCAGCAGCTTTTTCCGCAGCTGCGGCAAACCGCCGTCAGCGTACCGCTGCCGCTCGTCGCCGGAGATCGAAACTACTATTACCGTCTACGCGCTCCCGTGACCGCTGGCGTGGCAGTGACCGCGCGCCCCACCCTCGAGCTGCCTTTCTCCAGCCAGCGCGAAGGCGAAAAGCTGCTGCGCCTGCTTAACGCCGGGATTGGGTTGTGTATCGAAGGCGAAACCGGCTGCGGCAAAGAGTACGTCAGCCGTACCCTGCATCGGCACAGCCGCTGGAGCGGCGGCAAATTCGTCGCCATCAACTGCGCCGCGCTGCCGGAATCACTGATTGAATCCGAGCTGTTTGGCTACCAGCCCGGGGCGTTTACCGGCGCAAACAAAAACGGCTACATCGGCAAGATTCGCGAAGCCGACGGCGGCGTACTGTTTCTTGATGAGATTGGCGATATGCCGTTAACGCTTCAGACCCGGCTGCTGAGGATCTTACAGGAGAAAGAGGTCACGCCGCTTGGCGCCAGCCAGAGCTCGCCGGTTAATTTCGCGGTGATTTGCGCCACCCACCGCAATCTGGCGCAGCGCGTCGCGGAAGGGACCTTCCGCGAAGACCTGCTCTACCGCCTGCGTGAGTTTGCTTTAACGCTGCCGCCCTTGCGCGAATGGCCTGAACTATCCGGGTTTATCCAACGATTGTGGCGCGAGCTGGGCGGAGAAAAGCGTCGCATCGCGCTGGCCCCGGAAGTTGTGCAACACCTGACGTCTCATCCCTGGCCGGGCAACGTCCGCCAGCTGCAAAGTGTGTTGAGGGTACTGCTGGCCCTCGCCGAAGAGGGTGAAACGCTGGGGATAGATGATTTGCCCCAGGAGTATCGAAGCCCGCCCGCCGCCCGCCCGCTGCGCGGGCTTCAGCAGCACGATGCGCAGCTGATTGCCGACACGCTGGCAAGCTATAACGGCAACATCAGTAAGGCCGCGCAGGCGTTAGGCGTCGCGCGCAGTACGCTGTATCGCCGTGCGGCCCGTCGCGGAAGCCATAGCGCATAGCCTTCTGATTCGCTCAGGGCGTGAAGCGCGGCGGTAGCCAGGCGAACAGGCGTCTGCTTATCGCTTCACACAGGGAGGTTAAGCGGTGCCCAATGCCCGACCAGATAAGCTTCGCGACGCAGACGCCGCAGGCTGAAACCAACGCCGCCCCCACCATGTCCAGCGGAAAGTGAACCCCAAGAAAGATCCGCGACCAGGCCACGGGCAGCGCCGCCAGCAGCAGAAAGAGCCCCGCGGCGCGTGAGCGCAGCGAGAGCAGTGCAAACGCGGCGCTAAACATCACCGTGCCGTGGTCGCTCGGGAAAGAGTTATCCGCCGGATGATTTATCCAGGTATGGCCGAGCGGGATCATAAACGGCCGCGGATGAAACAGCAGCATTCCGCAGATCGATCCCAATCCCAGCGCGATCAGAATACTCAAGGTACAAAACAGCGCCTGCCGATGACCCTGCCGCCCGCCGGAAAACCACAGCCAGAGCAGAATGGCCGGAACCACAAAGATGATCCCGCTCGCTGAAAAACGTGCCAGTGCCAGGATCGCCTCCGGCGTGCCGGGCGATGCGTTCAGCGCTAAAAAGGCGCTTTGATTAAGGGTTTCCAGTGCGTTCATGGCGGTAGCTCGCGACAGTCTTATTTCCGTCATTATCGCCACCCTGGCTTAAGTTACGCTTAACCCGGCGCTCAAGAATCGTCCTGGTTTTGGCCACGCTGCTTAGCCACAGCGGCAGCCATTGCTGGCGTAATACGCTTTTTTATTTTAGACTTTACTAAATTTAGAAAAGACTAAAATAAATGAATACACCCGAACAGCTACAGGCCAGCGCCGGTGAAGCCGCCGCGCTGCTGAAAGCCATGAGCCATCCCAGCAGGCTATTGATTCTGTGCATGCTATGCGATGCGCCGGGCACCAGCGCCGGCGAACTGGCGCGGATAACCGGGCTGAGCCCCTCCGCAACTTCCCAGCATCTGGCGCGGATGCGTGATGAAGGCCTGATCGGCTGCGAACGTCAGGCGCAGCGCATTCACTACTTCATTACCCGGCCAGCGGTTCAGCAAATCGTCGCCGCGCTGAAGTCAATCTATTGTCCTTAAGGAGCCTTTATGCCTATTGCTACTCTTTCGCCTGCCGAAGCCCAGGCGCTCGTCGCCCGGGGCGGCCGGCTGATCGATATCCGCGATGCCGATGAATACGCCCGCGAGCATATTCCCGGAGCGGAGCTCGTGCCGCTGGCGACGCTGACGAATGGCGCAGCGCTGCACGCCAGTCCCGAAGAGACGATTATTTTTCACTGTCAGGCGGGATCGCGCACCCAAAATAACGCGGCCCGTCTGGCGCAGGCCGCCGCACCGGCGCAGGTAAAGCTGCTGGCTGGCGGAATTCAGGCGTGGAAAGCGGCCGGTCTGCCGGTGAAAGAGGATAAATCACAGCCGCTGCCGCTTATGCGTCAGGTACAGATCGTCGCCGGCGCCCTGATTTTGCTTGGCGTCGCTTTAGGTTATGCTTTCAGCAGCGGCTTTTTTCTGCTTAGCGCCTTCGTCGGCGCCGGCTTAACCTTTGCCGGTATTACCGGGTTTTGCGGTATGGCGCGTCTTTTGGCTTTGATGCCCTGGAACCGTCGCTAGCCTCTACCTCTTTTGAGAGACTGTTGGTAACGCTTTTGCTGAGCTATGGTTATGTCAGCGAAAAGATTCATCAGCACACAGGAGAAGCAGTATGTTTTCAGTCGGTGACCTGGTACAACCGCGCGCGGGTGGGCCAAAACTTAAAGTCGTTGAAGTCCAGGACGATCGCATTATTGCCGTTCAGGCAAGCAACGAGCAGGGTGAGAAATATACGCTGAAGGCCGCCGATGTGACGGCTTATAAAGAAGACGGCGATTTTGGCGTGTGCTGATTAAGCCGGCTAACGATAACGGTGGGTCTCCCCACCGTTTTCAATATTAGATCAGGAAGCTATCGAGGGATTTTCCCTCAGCCACCGCTTTAGCCAGCGGCTTCGGCATACGTCCCTGCCCGGTCCAGGTTTTCTCGGCGCCGGTATGGTCGGTAAAACGATATTTAGCCGGACGCGGCTGGCGCTTTTTGCTCCCTTTCGGGGAAGCGCTATTGTAGCCCGCTAATTGTTCAGGGGTAATGCCGTCAGCCATCATTAATTCCAGCCAGGTATTTATTTTTTCCTGATGTTCTGCGCGCAGCGCCTGAGCCGCCTGCTCCTCAGCGCGTTTTTCTTCAGTGACGGTCCTTAGCTTTGCCAGCATATCTTCAAGCACGTCAATGGAGAATTCACGGGACATGGCGCGAAGTGAACGGATATTATTCAATTTCTCTAATAGTAATGACATATAATTCAAAAAATTCCCAAATAGCAAATGAAACAAAGATTACGGCGCTAGTTTAATTGATATGATAATGTATTTCCAGCCTTTCACTAATTCCTGATATAGCACCAGAAATGTTTAGCAATTAATAAGGCAAACAAATCGATAAAAGCGAAATTATCAACACTGAATAAATTCTTTTGCAAATAATACTATTCGCCAGGCAACGTCTTTATCTTATTACCTGTATGCTCAGCAGGTTATCCGTATATTTACGGTTGCGCCTCGCAGGGCGCTACGGGCGTTTATAGAATAGTCATGCAAAAAATCCGAATGTCCACCCAGCAGACAAATCAGCATATAATGCTGCCATTCCTCTTTTATACGTGTAAAAAACGCCAAAAGTGACACAACTCACACCGCTACGCGATTCTGTCGCGAAATCCCCCCTTACAACCCGGATTGGCTCTCATCTATATGACGTATTTATTTTACAACCAATTGAAAAACAATAAAAAAATCAGTAAAGAGAACAAAAGTAGCGTAACGAACAAAAAATAGCCTGACGCAGAGTATTTTATCGACCAAAAGCCTTTAAATAAAAATTTATAGCTAGTTGCCTCTTTTAATGCAGAGATATAATCTACGCACATCAAAACAGGCACCCAAAAACGCTGAATAACCGCGAATCTTTTGGCATTATCGACTTCATTTTCGAGGAGCATACCAATGTTCTCTGCGCAGTCCCGCTTGCGTCATGCGGTAGCAGACACCTTTGCGATGGTGGTGTACTGCACCGTTGTGAACATGATGATCGAAATTTTTCTCTCCGGAATGACTTTCCAGCAGTCGTTATCTTCGAGACTGGTGGCGATTCCGGTGAACATTATTATTGCCGTGCCTTACGGTTTTTATCGCGATTTCGCGATGCGCCAGGCGCGCCGCATTAGCCCGTCCGGCTGGATGAAGAATATTGCGGATGTGGTGGCCTATGTGACGTTCCAGTCGCCGGTATACGTCGCGATTCTGCTGGTTGTCGGCGCCGACTGGCATCAGATCGCCGCGGCGGTAAGTTCCAACATCGTGGTATCGATGATGATGGGCGCAGCGTACGGCTATTTCCTCGACTACTGCCGCCGCCTGTTTCGCGTCAGCCCCTATCAGCAGGCCAAAGCCTGAGTTGATACAAAAAAGCGACTGGTTCAGCCAGCCGCTTTTTGTCAGCTATACTGCGTTTCGCCAAACAGGCCACTCAGAAAACGCTCAAGCGCCATGCGCGAACTGAACCCGTGTGGAATACCATAATGCTGCTGAGCATCGCCCGCTAAATAGAGCGGGAACTGCTCGTAGTGATCGCAGGTTTTGATATCCGACGCGGGCTCCGCAAGCGTTGTGCTGCGCTCTTTTAAAGCCGGATGAATAATTAACGCGGTACGCCCCATACGAGCTTCACGGTTCACATAAACATAATTATCGCCACGGCGATAGCCGTACGCTTTTTGCGTCACAACATCCATGGTGAAGCCGGCTTTTTCAAGAACACGCGCCACCTCATCGGGTCTTAAATACATACTCATTCCTCATTATCTTTTACCGCACGTTAACCTTACCTTATTCATTAAAGGCAACGCTTTCGGAATATTCCATAAAGGGCTATTTACAGCATAATTCAAAAACTTGTCCTACACTTATAGACTCAATGGAATTAAGGGAGAAACCAATGGCCAACCGAGCAAACCGCAACAACGTAGAAGAGAGCGCTGAAGATATCCATAATGATGTCAGCCAATTAGCGGATACGCTGGAAGAGGTGCTGAAATCATGGGGCAGCGACGCCAAGGACGAAGCGGAGGCCGCGCGTAAAAAAGCGCAGGCGCTGCTGAAAGAGACCCGCGCGCGGCTTAACGGCAATAACCGCGTTCAGCAGGCGGCGTGCGATGCCATGGGCTGCGCAGACAGCTACGTGCGCGATAAACCGTGGCAAAGCGTCGGCGCCGCAGCTGCCGTTGGGGTATTTATTGGCGTATTGCTGAATTTACGTCGATAATAAAACAGCCAGACCCATGAAGATAACAAATACGCGTCTACCCCTGCACTGCAGGGGTTTTTGTTATCTCTGCGGGTAAAGCGCGACATAAAGCTTACGCACAGCCTGATTCGCCATTTCTGCCGACGTCAGGTTGGTGAAGCTCATTATCAGCCCCCCTTCTCCCCGAGTCTCCATCCGCCAGTCGCTCAGCGCCTGTACGGCCAGACCGGCCCGTCTGGCGCGCTGCGCCAGAGGCCGATCGTCTCCGACAACCCTGACCACCATCTGGATCCCGCCCGCCTGAGGCACGACGGTGAATCCCTGCGCCCGCAGCGCCGACTCAAGCCACAGTCGGCGCTGGGCATAGCTGGCGCGCATTTTCTTCAGATGCCGCCAGAAGTGGCCTTCGCGAATAAAATCCGCCAGCGTCTGCTGCCACAGCGTCGGCACGCTACAGCACATCAGCGCGGCCTGTTCACGAAACGGCGCCACCAGCGGCTCAGGCACCACCAGCCAGGCCGCGCGTAATGCCGGGAACAAAGACTTGCTGAACGCCCCGGCATAGATGACCCGCTGCGGGGCGTCGAGGCTTTTCAGCGGCGGCAGCGGCTTACCGTGATAGCGGAATTCGCTATCGTAATCATCTTCGATAATCCACGCGTTATTCTGCGCCGCCCATAGCAGGAGCTGTCTGCGCCTGGCCAGCGATAGCGCCACGCCGAGCGGGCTTTGATGAGCCGGGGTCAGCAGCGCGAAATGGGCACTCGGGTAATGCCGCTGCGCCCAGGGAATATCCATCCCGTCGTCGTCGACCGGAACGGGATTGATCGCCACCCCCTCGTCGTTCACTACCGGCCGGATCAGCGGAAACCCCGGATCTTCCATCCACATTTGCTGGCCAGGCCGCGCCAGCGTGCGCAAAATAAGGCGCATCGAGGCCGCGTAGCAACCGGTGATCAAGACCTGCTCAGACCGACACTCAATACTGCGCGACAGACGCAAATAATCGACGATCGCCCGGCGAAGCGTCGGTTCACCGCTGGGATCGCCTGGCGCGAGGTCAAAACGCGTTTGTGTACGCAGACGCCGACCCATCACGCGCGCCCACAGGCCGCGTGGAAACAGATCCAGCGCGGGCAGCCCCAGTTGAAACGGCAGCGGCGCCGCGGGTTCATCGCCCTCGACGGGCTGAACGGGCGCGTTTTGCTGCGGCAGCAGCCGATCGCTGACAAAGGTCCCCGCCTGTCCGCGCCGCTCCAGCCATCCCTGCGCCACCAGATCTCCCCAGGCGTTCTCAATCGTCGCCCGCGACACGCCAAGCTCCTGAGCATAGACCCGACTTGCAGGCAGCCTGCTGCCCGGAGCCAGCTCACCGCGCTCAATCGCCTGCTTAAGCTGTCGGGCAATGCGCTGGTAGTGCGGAATTTTTTTACCGTCCATCATGGTCTGCTTTTTTCATCGCAATATGGCTATCTTATGCAGTCCATTATAGTGCTATTTTCCTCGCGTCTTAATGAGGAGAGTAAAATGAACACACTACGTCAGCCGTACAATGAACTGAGCCCGGAAGTCTATAACGCCCTGGTTCAGGCCAAAATTGCGCTGGAAAAAAGCGAGCTGGATGGCGCGCTGATCGAGCTGGTGTATTTGCGGGTATCGCAAATCAACGGCTGCGCCTTCTGTCTGGAGATGCACAGCAAAGCCCTGCGTAAATCCGGCGTCGCGCAAAACAAGCTGGACGCGCTGGCAGGCTGGCGGGTGAGCGCCCATTTCAGCGATGCGGAACGCGCGGCGCTGGCGTGGGCGGAATCGGTGACCCATATCGCCGAAAGCCATGCGGAAGACGCCGTTTATCAGCCGCTGCTGGACCATTTCAGCGCCCGCCAGATCAGCGATCTGACCTTCGCCATCAGCCTGATGAACGCCTTTAATCGTCTGGCGGTGAGTATGCGCCTGTAATTTCACGGCAAGAATTCCCGCCCCCCGCCGGATCCTCCCGCGGGGGCTAACCTTTACAAAAACCATATATATTGAGTTGTTGAACTTTTAAATAACTACATCTAGTATTTCCTTCAACGATAACCCATAGCAGGCGACATCAATTTTACGTCGTACTGTTATCTTAAATGGAAATACGAATCATGCGCATTACTATTTACACTAAAAACGACTGCGTGCAATGCCATGCCACTAAACGGGCCATGGAAACCCGCGGGTTTGAATTCGACATGATCAACATCGACCACCATCCTGAAGCCGTCGATATGCTGCGCGAGCAGGGTTTCCGTCAGCTGCCGGTGGTGATTGCCGGAGAGACCCGCTGGTCCGGCTTCCGTCCCGATATGATCAATCGCCTGCGCCCGACAGCGTCAGCGGCCAGCGTATGAGCCTGATCGTCTACTTCTCCAGCAGTTCCGAAAATACGCACCGGTTCGTCCAGCGTCTGGGGCTGCCCGCCGTGCGTATACCGCTTAACGAACGCGAGCACATCCAGGTAGACGAACCCTACATTCTTATCGTCCCCAGCTATGGCGGCGGCGGCACGGCGGGCGCGGTCCCCCGGCAGGCGATCCGTTTCCTCAACGATCCGCATAACCGCCAGCTCATTCGCGGCGTCATCGCCGCGGGCAATCGTAATTTTGGCGAGGCCTACGGCCGGGCAGGCGACGTCATCAAGCAGAAATGCGGCGTACCGTATCTCTATCGCTTTGAGCTGATGGGCACCCCGCAAGATGTCGACAACGTGCGTAAAGGAGTAAGCGAATTTTGGCAACGACAACCGCAGAACGTATAACCACCGAGGCGCCGGATTTCCACGCCCTCAACGCGATGCTGAATCTCTACGACAGCAACGGCCGCATTCCGTTTGACAAAGACCATCAGGCGGTAGCGGCGTTTATGGCCAACCACGTTGAGCCGAATACCGTGCCCTTTACCAGCCAGGACGACAAGCTGACGTGGCTGGTCGCCGAAGGCTATTACGACGCCAGGGTGCTGGCCCGCTACGATCGCTCGTTTATTCATGCGCTGTTCGCGTACGCTCAGGACTACGGTTTTCGCTTCCAGACGTTTCTCGGCGCATGGAAGTTCTATACCAGCTACGCGCTGAAAACCTTCGATGGTAAGCGCTACCTTGAAGGCTTTGGCGACCGCACCTGCATGGTAGCCCTGGCCCTGGCGCAGGGTAACGAGGCGCTGGCCCGGCAGCTAACCGATGAGATCCTCTCCGGACGTTTTCAGCCCGCCACGCCGACGTTCCTCAACGCGGGTAAACAGCAGCGCGGCGAGCTGGTCTCCTGCTTTCTGCTGCGCATCGAAGACAATATGGAATCCATTGGCCGGGCGGTGAACTCGGCGCTACAGCTATCCAAGCGCGGCGGCGGCGTGGCGTTTCTGCTCTCCAATCTTCGCGAAGCCGGGGCGCCAATCAAGCGCATCGAGAATCAGTCCTCCGGCGTGGTACCGGTGATGAAAATGCTGGAAGACGCCTTCTCCTACGCCAACCAGCTCGGCGCGCGCCAGGGGGCCGGCGCGGTCTATCTGCACGCCCATCATCCCGATATCCTGCGTTTCCTTGATACCAAACGCGAGAACGCCGATGAAAAAATCCGCATTAAAACGCTCTCGCTCGGGGTGGTGATTCCGGATATCACCTTTCAGCTAGCGAAAGAAGATGCGCAGATGGCGCTCTTCTCGCCCTACGACGTCGAGCGCCTGTACGGTAGACCGTTCGGCGATATCGCGGTAAGCGAAATGTATGCACAACTGGTGGCCGACGCGCGGGTCAGCAAGCGCTGGATCCGCGCCCGCGATCTGTTCCAGCGGCTGGCGGAAATTCAGTTTGAATCCGGCTATCCGTACATCATGTTTGAAGACACGGTTAATCGCGCGAACCCAATTGCCGGGCGCATCAATATGAGCAACCTGTGCTCGGAGATCCTACAGGTTAACGCGCCTTCTACCTTTGACGAAAACCTGGATTACGCCAGCATCGGCCAGGATATCTCCTGCAACCTCGGCTCGCTGAATATCGCCCATACTATGGACTCTCCTGATTTCGCCCGCACGGTTGAGGTCGCGGTGCGCGGTCTGACCGCGGTGTCCGAAATGAGCGATATCCGTTCGGTACCGTCGGTCGCGGCGGGCAATGCCGCCTCGCACGCCATCGGCCTTGGGCAGATGAATCTGCACGGCTATCTGGCGCGCGAAGGTATTGCCTACGGCAGCGAAGCGGGGCTGGATTTCACCAATTTCTATTTCTATACCATCACCTGGCACGCGCTGCGTACCTCGATGCTGATAGCGCGGGAAAAAGGCACGCGTTTTGCCGGATTCGAGCAGTCGCGGTACGCCAGCGGTGATTATTTCCGCCCCTACCTGGAAGGCGACTGGCAGCCGAAAACGGCGAAAGTCCGCGCGCTGTTTGCCCGTGCCGGTATTGTCCTGCCCGACCGCGATATGTGGCGGCAGCTGCGCGATGACGTGATGCGCTACGGCATTTATAACCGCAACCTGCAGGCGGTGCCGCCGACGGGCTCTATTTCGTACATCAACCACGCGACCTCCAGCATCCATCCGATCGTGTCGAAGATAGAGATCCGCAAGGAGGGGAAAACCGGACGCGTTTACTATCCGGCGCCGTTTATGACCAACGACAACCTGGCGCTGTATCAGGACGCTTACGAAATCGGCCCGCAGAAGATCATCGACACCTACGCCGAGGCGACGCGCCATGTCGATCAGGGGCTGTCGCTGACCCTATTCTTCCCCGATACCGCCACCACGCGCGATATCAATAAAGCGCAAATCTACGCGTGGAAGAAAGGCATCAAAACGCTCTATTACATCCGTCTGCGCCAGCTGGCGCTGGAAGGTACCGAAATCGAAGGCTGCGTGTCCTGCGCGCTGTAAGGAGAACAGGATGACCCATTTATCGCGCATCAGCGCCATCAACTGGAACAAAATTGAAGATGATAAGGATCTGGAGGTCTGGAATCGGCTGACCAGCAACTTCTGGTTGCCGGAGAAGGTGCCGCTGTCTAACGATATCCCCGCCTGGCAAACGCTCACGCCGGCGGAACAGCAGCTAACGATTCGCGTCTTCACCGGCCTGACGCTGCTCGATACCATCCAGAATACCGTTGGCGCCCCGGCGCTGATGGCCGACGCCCTCACCCCGCATGAGGAAGCGGTGCTGTCGAACGTCAGCTTTATGGAGGCGGTGCACGCCCGCTCCTACAGCTCCATTTTCTCGACGCTCTGCCAGACCAAAGACGTCGATGCCGCCTATGCCTGGAGCGAACAAAACGCGCCGCTGCAGCGCAAAGCGCAGCTGATGCTGGAGTACTATCAGGCAGATGAACCGCTGAAGAAAAAAATCGCCAGCGTCTTTCTCGAATCGTTCCTCTTCTACTCCGGCTTCTGGCTGCCGATGTACTTCTCCAGCCGGGGGAAGATGACCAACACCGCCGATCTGATTCGCCTGATCATCCGCGATGAAGCGGTACACGGTTATTACATTGGCTACAAATTCCAGAAAGGGCTGGAAATAGTCAGCGCCGAGAAGCGCGAGGAGATGAAAAACTTCGCCCTCGACCTGTTGATGGATCTGTATGACAACGAACTGGCCTACACCCGCGAACTGTACGCCGATAGCGGCTGGATTGAGGAGGTCAACGCCTTTCTCTGCTACAACGCCAATAAGGCGCTGATGAACCTCGGCTACGAGGCGCTGTTCCCGGCGGAAATGGCCGCCGTCAATCCGGCGATCCTCGCCGCGCTTTCGCCGAATGCCGACGAAAACCACGACTTCTTTTCCGGTTCAGGTTCATCGTATGTGATGGGAAAAGCGGAAGAAACCGTCGACGGCGATTGGGACTTTTAGCCTTACTTTCACCAGGAATATATCAGCATATTTCCTGGTGATTTATTTCACATTATTTGTTTTCGCCTCACTCAATATCTTTCGGTCATCACCGTGTCATATTCAACAGCATGCCCTCGATTTTCGCCTGAATTAACGCAACATAACTAAAAAATATCGACCACAAGTCATTCGCGCTCAGCCCTTATATCACGGGGGATGCACCGGAATTCTCCCTTGCGCATTTCCCTGGCAACGCCACATAAAGGGTTGTCACAGATTCTCAGTATGTTAGGGTGTAAAAAAGCAATTATCATCACCGGGTACCGTATCGATATTAATAAATAACAGGAAACACTCTATTGCATGGCAATTAAATTAGAAATCAAGAATCTCTATAAGATATTTGGCGAGCACCCGCAGCGGGCTTTCAAATATATCGATAAAGGACTATCGAAAGAACAAATACTGGAAAAGACGGGGTTATCGCTTGGCGTAAAGAACGCCAGTCTGACCATTGAAGAAGGCGAGATATTCGTCATCATGGGGCTCTCCGGATCGGGGAAATCTACCATGGTTCGCCTTCTCAATCGCCTGATTGAACCCACCCGCGGCCAGGTCCTGATCGACGGCGTCGATATCGCTAAAATCTCTGACGCCGAGCTCCGCGAGGTGCGCAGAAAAAAAATTGCGATGGTTTTTCAATCCTTTGCGCTTATGCCGCATATGACCGTGCTCGACAACGCTGCTTTCGGCATGGAGCTGGCCGGCGTGCCGACTCAGGAACGCCAGGAGAAAGCGCTGGAGGCGCTGCGCCAGGTCGGCCTGGAAAACTATGCTCATGCCTACCCGGACGAACTCTCCGGCGGCATGCGCCAGCGCGTTGGTCTCGCCCGCGCGCTGGCGATTAATCCCGATATTCTGTTAATGGATGAAGCCTTCTCCGCGCTCGACCCGTTAATTCGTACCGAGATGCAGGATGAGCTCACTAAATTACAGGCCAGACATCAGCGTACCGTGGTCTTTATTTCCCACGATCTTGATGAAGCCATGCGTATTGGCGATCGGATTGCCATTATGCAAAATGGTGAAGTGGTTCAGGTCGGCACGCCGGATGAAATACTCAATAATCCGGCCAATGATTATGTCCGAACCTTCTTCCGCGGCGTCGATATTAGCCAGGTGTTCAGCGCCAAAGATATTGCCCGCCGTAGCCCGGTGGGGCTGATTCGCAAAACGCCCGGCTTTGGCCCGCGTTCCGCGCTGAAATTGCTGCAGGATGAAGACCGCGAATATGGCTACGTCATTGAACGCGGGAATAAGTTTGTTGGCATTGTCTCCATTGATTCCCTGAAAGCCGCGCTAAGCGAAGGTCAGGGAATTGATGCGGCGTTAATCGACTCACCGCAGGCGGTGGATGCGCAAACGCCGCTCAGCGAGCTGCTCTCTCACGTCGGCCATGCACCGTGCGCGGTGCCGGTTGTCGACGAGGGGCACCAGTACATCGGCATCATTTCCAAACGGATGCTGCTGCAGGCTTTAGATCGCGAGGGGGCAAACAATGGCTGATCAATCTAACCCGTGGGACACCGCACCGGCGGCGGATAGCGCAGCGCAATCCGCCGATGCCTGGGGCACCTCTACGCCGGCGCCGACCGATGGCGGAGGTGCCGACTGGCTGAGCAGCGCGCCCGCGCCGCAGCCGGAACACTTCAATATTATGGACCCGTTCCATAAAACGCTGATCCCACTCGACAGCTGGGTCACGCACGGTATCGACTGGGTCGTGATGCATTTTCGTCCGGTATTCCAGGGAATACGCGTACCGGTGGATTACATCCTGAGCGCCTTCCAGCAGCTGCTGCTGGGTATGCCGGCGCCGGTGGCGATTATTATTTTCTCGCTGATTGCCTGGCAGATTTCCAGCGTCGGCATGGGCGCGGCGACGCTGATTTCGCTGATCGCTATCGGCGCTATCGGCGCCTGGTCGCAGGCGATGGTGACCCTGGCGCTGGTGCTGACCGCGCTGCTGTTTTGTATGCTGATCGGCCTGCCGCTTGGGATATGGCTGGCGCGGAGCCCGCGGGCGGCGAAAATTATCCGTCCGCTGCTCGACGCGATGCAGACCACGCCGGCGTTTGTCTATCTGGTGCCCATTGTGATGCTGTTCGGTATCGGCAACGTTCCGGGCGTGGTGGTCACCATTATCTTCGCCCTGCCGCCGATTGTTCGTCTGACCATTCTGGGGATTAACCAGGTGCCGGCGGATCTGATTGAAGCGTCGCGCTCCTTCGGCGCCAGCCCGCGTCAGCTGTTGTTTAAGGTTCAGCTACCGCTGGCCATGCCGACGATTATGGCCGGGGTAAACCAGACGCTGATGCTGGCCCTGTCGATGGTGGTCATCGCCTCAATGATTGCCGTTGGCGGTCTCGGCCAGATGGTACTGCGCGGCATCGGTCGCCTTGATATGGGCCTGGCCACCGTTGGCGGCGTCGGGATTGTTATCCTCGCCATTATTCTTGACCGTCTGACTCAGGCCGTAGGACGGGACTCGCGCAGCCGCGGCAACCGCCGCTGGTATGCAACCGGCCCACTGGGGCTGATAACTCGCCCTTTCTGTAAATAAGAGTCCATCCCCCCGACAGCCGGGGGGATAGACTTCCCTTCTGATAAGTAAAAGGAACAACGATGCGACATACAGCGATCCTTGCCACAGCGTTAACCGCCCTCATTTCCACCACCGCCTTCGCGGCGGATCTGCCTGGCAAAGGCATTACCGTTAAGCCGATTCAGAGCACCATTTCGGAAGAGACCTTCCAGACCCTGCTGGTCAGCCGCGCGCTGGAGAAACTCGGTTATACCGTCGATAAGCCGAGCGAAGTGGATTACAACGTTGGCTATACTTCGCTCGCCTCCGGCGACGCCACTTTTACCGCCGTCAACTGGCAGCCCCTGCACGACGATATGTACGCTGCCGCCGGCGGGGATAAAAAGTTCTATCGCGAAGGCGTGTTTGTGAACGGCGCGGCGCAGGGCTATCTGATTGATAAGAAAACGGCCGAGCAGTACCACATTAAATCTATCGATCAGTTAAAAGACCCGAAAATCGCCAAACTGTTTGACACCAACGGCGACGGCAAAGCCGACCTGACCGGCTGCACCCCGGGCTGGGGCTGTGAAGCGGTGATCAACCATCAGCTTGATGCCTATGGCCTGAATAATACCGTCACCCACAATCAGGGTAACTATGCCGCCATGATGGCCGACACCATTGCCCGTTATAAAGAGGGCAAGCCGGTCATCTACTACACCTGGACACCTTACTGGGTCAGCGATGTGCTGAAGCCGGGTAAAGACGTCGTCTGGCTGCAGGTGCCATTCTCCTCCCTGCCGGGTGTGCAAAAAAACATCGACACGAAGCTCTCTAATGGCGCCAACTACGGCTTCCCGGTCAGCACCATGCATATCGTCGCCAATAAGGCCTGGGCCGAGAAAAACCCGGCGGCGGCGAAGCTGTTTAGCATCATGAAGCTGCCGATTGCCGACATCAACGCCGAGAATGCCATGATGCACGAGGGACATGGTTCAGAAGCAGATATCCAAGGCCACGTCGACGGCTGGATCAAAGCCCACCAGCAGCAGTTTGACGGCTGGGTGAACGAAGCGCTGGCCGCGCAGAAATAGTCTCCCACTTTATAGCCAATTCCCGGAGGCGATGCTACGCATCTGCCCGGGCTACAAAAGCCGTAGCCCGGGCAAGGCGCTTTGCGCCGCCCCCGGGGAAGACCGCATCCTGCACAACACGACATCTCCTGTTCTAAATGATGGATTGATATGCAAATAAACTGCATAACTTTAGCCATCAACGTTTTCGTTACTGTTAAGCCGCACCGCTCTCTGCTAAGGTAAATCCACCTGTTTAATCATGTGATTTTCACGTGAGTTATCAATAAGCAATTCCTATGGAAAATCCTGACGCATTGACGCACTCTCCTCCCGCTGACGCGGCCACGCTGGCTGAAGGCCTGAAAGACAGCCTGCCGATCGTCATCAGCTATATCCCCGTGGCCTTCGCCTTCGGCCTCAACGCCACTAAGCTCGGCTTCACTCCGCTGGAAAGTCTGTTTTTCTCCTGCATTATTTACGCCGGCGCCAGCCAGTTCGTGATCACCGCGATGCTGGCGGCGGGAAGCTCGCTGTGGGTCGCCGCGCTCACCGTCATGGCGATGGACGTTCGCCACGTTCTCTACGGCCCTTCCCTGCGCAGCCGCATCCAGCGCGCGATGAGCAAGAAAAAAACCGCGGTATGGGCATTCGGCCTGACCGATGAGGTCTTTGCCGCCGCCACCGCTAAACTGGTACGCGACAATCGACGCTGGAGCGAAAACTGGATGATCGGTATCGCTTTGATGTCCTGGGCGTCATGGGTCTTCGGTACGCTGATCGGCGCTTATTCGGGCAGCGGCCTGCTGACCGACTTTCCGGCGGTGGAAGCGGCGCTGGGCTTTATGCTTCCCGCGCTGTTTATGAGCTTTTTGCTGGCTTCTTTCCAGCGCAAGCAGTCGCTTAGCGTAACCGCCGCGCTGGCAGGGGCGCTGGGGGGGATCATCCTGTTTTCCATTCCCGCCGCCATCCTTGCCGGGATCGTCTGCGGCTGTCTGACCGCGCTGGTGCAGGCCAGCATTGAGGGGATGCCCGATGAACAGTGATGTTTTAATTATCGGCGTCGTGGTCGGCTGCGTAAATTATCTGTTCCGCTATCTGCCGCTGCGCCTGCGCGCCGGGAACGCGCGTCCGACGCGTCGCGGGCCGGTCAGCGTGCTGCTGGACACCATCGGCATCGCCTCTATTTGCGCGCTGCTGGTGGTCTCCAGCGTACCGGAAATTCTCCACGATGCCCGCCGCCTGCTGCCCACGCTGGCTGGCTTCGCCGTGCTGGGCCTGGCTTTCTGGAAAACGCGCAGCATTATTTTGCCTACACTATTAAGCGCCCTAACCTACGGTGTTGTCTGGAAAATCGGCACATGGCTATAAGCTTAAAGTATCAATTTCTGTCAATAATTCATTTGATTTATTTGTCACAATAGTTATTATATCGACTGTAATTAATGAGGTCATAACCAAAATGGATAGTTCGTTTACTCCCATTGAGCAAATGCTCAAGTTCCGCGCCAGCCGTCACGAAGACTTTCCTTTTCAGGAGATTCTGCTCACCCGTCTTTGCATGCATATGCAGGGAAAATTGCTGGAAAACCGCAACAAGATGCTGAAAGCGCAAGGGATTAACGAGACATTGTTTATGGCGCTGATCACGCTCGAGTCTCAGGAAAACCACAGCATTCAGCCTTCCGAGCTGAGCTGCGCGCTGGGCTCTTCGCGTACCAACGCCACGCGCATTGCCGACGAGCTGGAAAAACGCGGCTGGATTGAGCGCCGCGAAAGCGATAACGATCGTCGCTGCCTGCATTTACAGCTTACCGAAAAGGGGCATCAGTTCCTGCGCGAAGTGTTACCCCCGCAGCACAACTGCCTGCATCAACTCTGGTCTTCTTTAAGCACCAGCGAAAAAGATCAGCTCGAGCACATCACCCGTAAGCTGCTTGGTCGCCTTGACCAAATGGAAGAGGATGGCGTGCTTGCGGAGTCTCTGCGCTAAGCGCGGAACCAACCGCTCAACAATTTTTCTGGATTGACAAGGAAAACGGACAGGCCAGCAGATCTTCTGCTGGCCTTTCTGATAAACAGGTCGGCTCAGCCGATGTGAAATAATAAGATCGTGGAGAATAACATGAGCGCAAATGCGGAGAGCCAAACCCCGCAGCAACCGGGCAACAAAAAAGGGAAACGTAAAGGCGCCCTCCTGCTGCTGACCTTGCTCTTTATTATTGTTGCCGTGGCATACGGGATTTATTGGTTTTTGGTACTGCGTCACTTCGAAGAGACCGACGACGCGTACGTGGCAGGGAATCAGGTACAAATTATGGCGCAGGTGTCCGGCAGCGTGACGAAAGTCTGGGCCGACAACACCGACTACGTGCAAAAAGGCGATCCGCTGGTCACCCTCGACCAGACCGATGCCCAGCAGGCGTTTGAAAAAGCGCAAACCCAGCTGGCCGCCAGCGTACGTCAAACGCGCCAGCAGATGATCAACAGCAAGCAGCTGCAGGCCAGCATCGACGTGAAAAAAACCGCGCTTTCCCAGGCGCAGACCGACCTTAACCGTCGTATTCCGCTGGGGGCCGCCAACCTGATTGGCCGCGAAGAGCTGCAGCACGCGCGCGACACGGTTGCCAGCGCGCAGGCCGAACTGGACGTGGCGATTCAGCAATATAACGCCAATCAGGCGATCGTTCTGGGCACGAAGCTGGAACAGCAGCCTGCGGTGCTGCAAGCGGCCACCGAAGTGCGTAACGCCTGGCTGGCCCTGCAGCGGACGAAAATCGTCAGCCCGATTAGCGGCTACGTTTCACGTCGCTCCGTACAGCCCGGCGCGCAAATCAGCAGCACCACCCCGCTGATGGCCGTCGTGCCGGCGACCAACCTGTGGATTGACGCCAACTTTAAAGAAACCCAGCTGGCGCACATGCGTATCGGTCAACCGGCCACCGTGATCAGCGATATTTACGGTGACGATGTGAAATACACCGGTAAAGTGGTCGGCCTCGATATGGGCACCGGTAGCGCCTTCTCGCTGCTGCCCGCGCAGAACGCCACCGGCAACTGGATCAAAGTGGTTCAGCGCCTGCCGGTACGTATCGAGCTCGATGAAAAACAGCTGGCAGAGCACCCGCTGCGCATCGGCCTTTCGACCCTGGTTGAGGTGAACACCACCGACCGCGGCGGCGAGATGCTGGCAAGCCAGGTGCGCAGCTCTCCGGTTTACGAAAGTAATGCCCGCGAAATCGGCCTTGAGCCGGTCAATAAGCTGATAAACGACATCATCCAGGCCAACGCCGGATAATTCGGGGTGAGCGTAATGCAACAGCAAAAACCGCTGGAAGGCGCGCAGCTGGTCATTATGACCATTGCGCTGTCGCTCGCGACCTTTATGCAGGTGCTGGACTCCACCATCGCCAACGTGGCCATCCCCACCATCGCCGGTAACCTTGGCTCATCGTTGAGCCAGGGGACCTGGGTTATCACCTCGTTTGGGGTGGCGAACGCTATCTCCATTCCGATTACCGGCTGGCTGGCAAAACGCGTAGGTGAAGTGAAGCTGTTCCTCTGGTCGACGGTGGCGTTCGCCATCGCCTCCTGGGCCTGCGGCATGTCAAACAGCCTGACGATGCTGATTTTCTTCCGCGTGATTCAGGGGATCGTCGCCGGTCCGCTGATCCCGCTGTCGCAAAGTCTGCTGCTCAGCAACTATCCGCCCGCCAAGCGCTCTATCGCCCTGGCGCTGTGGTCAATGACGGTGATCGTCGCGCCGATTTGCGGCCCCATCCTCGGCGGCTATATCAGCGACAACTACCACTGGGGCTGGATCTTCTTTATCAACGTGCCGATTGGCATCGCCGTGGTGGTCATGACGCTACAGACCCTGCGCAACCGCGAAACCCGCACCGAGCAGCGGCGGATTGACGGCGTTGGCCTGGCGCTGCTGATTATTGGTATCGGTAGCCTGCAGGTGATGCTCGACCGGGGTAAAGAGCTGGACTGGTTCGCCTCAAACGAGATCATCATCCTGACCATTGTCGCGGTGGTGGCGATAAGCTTCCTGATCGTCTGGGAGCTAACCGACGACAACCCGATAGTCGACCTGTCGCTCTTTAAGTCGCGAAACTTCACCATCGGCTGCCTGTGTATCAGCCTCGCCTATATGCTCTACTTCGGCGCTATCGTGCTGTTGCCGCAGCTACTGCAGGAGGTATACGGCTATACCGCCACCTGGGCCGGTCTGGCCTCGGCCCCGGTCGGGGTGATCCCGGTTATCCTGTCGCCGATTATCGGCCGCTTCGCGCATAAGCTGGATATGCGTCGGCTGGTCACCTTTAGCTTTATTATGTACGCAGTCTGTTTCTACTGGCGCGCGTGGACCTTCGAACCGGGTATGGACTTCGGCGCCTCGGCGTGGCCACAGTTTATCCAGGGCTTCGCGGTGGCCTGCTTCTTTATGCCGCTGACGACCATTACGCTGTCCGGCCTGCCGCCGGAACGGCTGGCGGCGGCATCGAGCCTGTCGAACTTCACGCGTACCCTGGCGGGCTCCATCGGCACCTCGATTACCACCACCATGTGGACGAACCGCGAGGCGCTGCACCATGCTCAGCTTACCGAATCGGTGACGCCGTATAATCCCAACGCCCAGCAGATGTACGATCAGCTGCAGGGATTAGGGATGACGCAACAGCAGGCGTCCGGCTGGATAGCGCAGCAGATAACCAACCAGGGGCTGATTATCTCCGCCAACGAAATTTTCTGGTTCTCGGCGGCGATATTTATCCTTCTGCTCGGGCTGGTGTGGTTTGCCAGGCCGCCGTTTAGCGCCGGGGGCGGCGGCGGCGGCGCGCACTAAGGTTTGACCTGAAGGGATCTGCGGATCCCTTTTTTATTGCCCAACACGCAGGTTGTCCGGTTTACGCTAGTTGATGTCCAGTTCGCTGGAGATGCCTTTTCGCTCTGTCATGCACGATGAAGATCCGCTAAGAAGGAGAAAATCATGCTGACTCAACCCGGTGAAAAATACCGTCCCTATCCGCCGATTGCCCTGCCCGACCGCCGCTGGCCGGAGCAAAAAATAGCCCGCGCCCCCCGCTGGCTCTCCACCGACCTGCGCGACGGCAACCAGGCGCTGGCCGAGCCGATGGACAGCGCGCGCAAGCTGCAGTTCTGGGACTTGCTGCTGGAGTGCGGATTTAAAGAGATCGAGGTGGCATTTCCCTCGGCCTCGCAAACCGATTTCAACTTTGTGCGTCAACTGATTGAAGAACGGCGTATCCCGCAGGATGTGACGATTCAGGTGCTGACCCAGGCGCGGGAAGATTTAATCCTCAGGACCTTCGAATCGCTGCGCGATGCCCACCGCGCCACCGTTCACCTCTATAACGCCACCGCTCCGCTGTTCCGCGAGCTGGTTTTTGGAATGAACAAAGCGCAGGTGGTCGAGCTGGCGACCCGCGCCACCCGGCTTATCCGCCAGCAGTGCGAACAGCAGCCGCAGACCCGCTGGCAATACGAGTATTCCCCGGAAACCTTCTGCTTCACCGAGCCGGAATTCGCGCTGGAGATTTGCGAAGCGGTGGCGGAAATCTGGCAACCCTGCGCCGAACGGCCGATGATTATCAATCTGCCCGCGACGGTAGAAGTGAGCACGCCTAACGTTTATGCCGATCAAATTGAGTATTTTTGTCGTCACTTCTCGCGCCGCGCCGATGTGTGCATCAGCGTCCATCCGCATAACGACCGGGGAACCGGCGTCGCCAGCGCGGAGCTGGCGGTGATGGCCGGCGCCGACCGCGTCGAAGGCTGCCTGTTCGGCAACGGCGAACGCACCGGTAACGTCTGTCTGGTGACGCTGGCGATGAATCTCTACAGCCAGGGCGTCGATCCCCGGCTCAGCTTCTCCGAGATGAACCGGGTGGTCGAAATTGTCGAAAGCTGCAACCAGATCCCGGTTCATCCGCGCCACCCGTGGGCGGGAAGCCTCGCCTATACCGCCTTTTCCGGCTCGCATCAGGATGCGATCAAAAAAGGGTTCGATGCCCGCCGGCCCGGCGATCGCTGGGAAATGCCCTATCTGCCCATCGACCCGCAGGATATCGGCTGTAGCTACGAGGCGGTGATCCGCGTCAACAGCCAGTCCGGTAAAAGCGGCAGCGCGTGGCTGATTGAGCAGAATCATGGCCTGAAGCTGCCGCGCGCGCTGCAGCAGGATTTTAGCCTGCACGTTCAGCACGAAACCGATACGCATGGTAAAGAGATGACCCAGAACGCGCTGTGGCAGCTGTTTCGCGCCCGCTACGGACTTCTGCCCCAGCCGCCGCTTGCGCTGCTGGATTACCAAAGCGATAGCCAGCAGGACGGCCAGCTTTCTCTGCAGGCGACCCTGCGCATCGCCGGTGAAACGCGACGACTGCAGAGCCGCGGCAACGGCCTGCTGTCCGCCGCCGCCAGCGGGCTGAGCGGCCTGTTAAACCAACACATCGTGATTAAAGATTATCATGAACACACCCTCGGCGAACGTAGCGACAGCCGTTCAGTGGCCTATATTCGCTGCGTCTTCCCGAATGGCGACAGCCGCTGGGGGGTAGGAATTGATAGCGACGTGGCGCGCGCCTCGCTGCAGGCGTTGTGCAATGCGATGAGCGCAGGCCATTACGCCGGCGAGCGGAAGTAGTCGCTGGGGGCAACGCCTATCACCCGGCGAAACATGGCGCTAAAAGCGCTATGGCTGCCGTAGCCGAGATCCAGCGCCACCCGCAGTACCGAATGCCCCTGTGCCAGGCGAACCAGCGCTTCCATCAGCTTCGCCCGGCGCACCCACTCGCTCCAGGTGAGCGAGGTCTGCTGCTGAAAATGACGATTCAGCGTGCGCTCGCTCATGCTGCTCTCCTTCGCCGCCTCGGCGCTGCTCCAGGGTTCGCCGGGCGCTTCTCTTACCTTCTGGCATAAACGGCGCAGCGCTTCGCTTTGCGGCTCCGGCAGGCCAAACGGCAGCACTGCCATGCCGCGAATTTCATCGAGGATCAGTTCGTAAATGCGTTCATCGCGGCTGCCCGGCGCGTAGGATTCCGCCAGCGTCAGCGACGCGACGATCAGTTCACGCAGCAGCGGAGTCACCTGGACTATCTGGCAGGATGAGGGGAGATCGGCCCGGGCAAGGGGATCGATAAACAGGGTTCGCGCGGCCGCGACGCCGGTCACCCGTAGGGTATGCGGCGTACCGGCGGGCAGCCAGACGCCACGCCCCGGCGGCACAACCCAATAACCCTGCGCGGTTTCCACCCGCACCACGCCGCTGAGGATATGCAGCAGCTGGGCGCAATCGTGCTGATGCCAGGGTTCGCTATCGCCATGGGCGTAATCATGGGCAAAAGGCACCAGAGAACGGTGTTGAAAATTGAAGGTTAAAGTCGTCGACATCGCGGCGTCAGGGAGTAGCGGCCCGACGCGGTTCGCCGGGCCGTGGCAGAAGCACTAGATGTGCAGTTCTTGCAGTTTTTCTTTCGGCAGCGCCAGCTCATCGTTGCTGTTGACGCGGACATCGCGCTCAATAATATGGCGAGCGATTTCCTGAGCTTCCTCCAGCGAGTGCATGGTGTAGGTTCCGCACTGATAAACGTTCAGCTCCGGGATCTGATTCTGATCTTTCACCTTCAGCACGTCGGCCATCGCCGCTTTCCAGGCATCCGCGACGCGCTGCTCGTCCGGCGTACCGATCAGGCTCATATAGAACCCGGTGCGGCAGCCCATCGGAGAGATGTCGATAATTTCCACACCGTTGCCGTTCAGGTGATCGCGCATGAAGCCGGCAAACAGGTGCTCAAGGGTGTGAATGCCTCTTTCCGGCATCACTTCCTGGTTTGGCACGCAGAATCGCAGATCGAAAACGGTGATTTCATCGCCGTGAGGCGTGTTCATTTTCTTCGCGACACGCACCGCAGGCGCTTCCATTCGGGTATGGTCGACTGTGAAACTATCTAACAACGGCATTCTTCACCTCCGATAGTGATTTTTTTTAAAATAAAATGAACTCTTTTTGAGGCCGCGAGTCTGAGTATATGAAAGACGCGCATTTATTATCATCATCATCCCTGAATCAGAGATGAAAGTTTGGCCACAGTGATGTGGCCGTTTTCTTTTTTACGGCTCGTAAAACTACGCGTGCCTCGCCAGTAGCGCTTCAAACGGCTCGCTATCCGCCGCCTCCACCTTCTTCTGACGCTGTACCGATGCTTCACGCTCGGCGACAAAATCCGCTTCGCTTAAAATTTCCAGCGGCTCTTCGCGCAGCATCGTCCGATACCGATCGGCCAGCTCTCTGCCGGTACCGCCAATCCCCTCTTCAAGCATAGAACGCAGAATGCGCGCCGAGAAGGTTAATTCCGGGTTATCGAAGCAGGCGACCAGCTCATCGCAGACCTGCTGATAGGCCTGGCATCCGTGGATGCTATCCAGCGTTTGCGCCACGCGGCGTAAATCGCGGAACAGATCTTTGCCGACCTGAGCCAGCGGGAACTGAGCGGTTTCGCAGCCAATACCCAGCGTCAGGCCCGGCTTACGGCCTTCCAGAATCACCCGATTCCAGTTGGTGCGCGTGCACAGCAGCTCGTCGCTGCTCATCTCCGGCGCATCGGCCAGCACGCACCAGACCATAAACAGATCGAGGAAACGCACCTGCTGCTCATCAACGCCAATCGGTGAGAACGGATTGATATCCAGGGAGCGAACTTCAATGTACTCAATACCGCCGCGCAGCAGCGCGTCGGAAGGCGTTTCGCCGCTGCGGGTCACGCGTTTCGGGCGAATCGGCGCGTACAGCTCGTTTTCGATCTGCAGCACGTTGCTGTTGATTTGCAGACGCTTACCGTCTTTCTCCAGCCCGATATTTTCATACTCTTCGGAAGGCGTTTTAATCGCCCGCTTCAATCCTGCCACATACTCGTAGAGATCGTTAAACGTAATTCCGAGATTGCTTTGCGATTTATTGGTATAGCCCAGATCGCTCAGACGCAACGAGGTCGCATAAGGCAGGTAGTACATGCCGTTGCCGGCTTTCTCAAACGGCAGCGCCGTCGGTTTGCCCTGCAGGAACGATGAGCAGATCGCCGGAGAGGCGCCGAACAGGTATGGAATAACCCAACCAAAACGGTAATAGTTGCGAATGGAGCGGAAATAGCCCGCGGAAATCGCCTCTTTACCGCTTTCAGCATCCTCAACGCCGCACTTAGCCTGCCAGAAAGCCATCGGCAGCGAGAAGTTATAGTGCACGCCGGAGATGGTTTGCATCAGCGCGCCGTAGCGATTTTTCAGCCCTTCGCGATACAGCGTTTTCAGGCGGCCGATATTAGAGGTACCGTACTGCGCCAGTTCAATATCCTGGCCGGGCGCGATATAGCAAGGCATGCTCAGCGGCCACATCCGCTCGTCGCCAATATGGCGTGCGGTATAGCGATGAACATCGCGCATGAGGGTGAGCATATGCTGGATATCGCCATCAACCGGCGTAATAAATTCCAGCAAAGCTTCGGCAAAATCGGTGGTAATCCATTTATGAGTCAGCGCTGAACCCAGTGCCTGCGGATGACCGGTAGTGGCCAGCGTGCCGTCAGCGTTGACGCGCAGCGTTTCGCGTTCAAGACCACGTTGAATACCCTGCAGCGCCTGCGGATTTTTTTCCAGCCAGGCCAGCGCCTGTGATACGTCCGGGATCAATTTGACCTCCCGCCTGTCGAAATCGTTTGAATTAGCATAATTGTAATGGTTGAACCGTCAGTCCAATTAGTGCCACCACGTCATGCCCTGAAGCGTTATCGCCGCAATGACGATATAGCGTAATGCTTTGCCAAGGCATAAAAAAAAGAGCACTGGTCCCCAGGAAATGCGCATCCATCCCGCCAGTAAACACAGCAAATCGCCTATAACAGGCGCCCAGCTTAATAATAGCGTGACCGCGCCGTAACGCCTCAGCCAGCCGGTCGCCTTCTCCTGCCAGCGCGATGTCTTGCGCAGCGGAAACAGGCGCCCCAGAATAACGTTAGTTACCCCTCCAAGGCTATTACCGATTATTGCTATTAAAACCAGTAACCACGGCTGACTCACTCCCGCCAGAAGCATGGCGATCAACACCACTTCCGAGTTACCGGGAAGCAGCGTGGCGCTTAAAAAGCTGCTGGCAAACAGCGATATCAGCGACAGCGCGTCGCTCACAACAATCGCACGTCCACGGCATCCATTCCGGCGCGCTTCGCCGCCTGCAGACCGAAGTCCGCATCTTCAAAGACCACGCATTTTTCCGCCGCAACGCCCATGCGCTCAGCGCAGAGTAAGAAAGTATCAGGAGCGGGTTTATGGTTGGCGACATGATCGGCGGCAACCACCGCCGAGAAGTAGTGACGCAGGCCCAGATGGGCCAGCAGCGCTTCAGCAACGGCGCTCTCGCTGCCGGTACCGACTGACATCGGACGACGACCGTGCCACTCTTTAACCACTTCAATCAGCGGCAGAGGACGGACGCTATCAAGCAGCATCGCTTTCACCGCGTCCGTCTTTTCCCGCGCCAGAAGGTGAGGATCTAAATCAGCCTGGTTTAATTCGATAATGGCCTGAGCAATCCGCCAGGTTGGAGAGCCGTTAAGCGCGACCATAGCCTGCATATCAAAACGCATACCGTAACGTCCGAGAACCTCGTTCCATGCCTTACGATGCGTCGGCTCGGTATCGAGGATCGTGCCATCCATATCAAAAATCAGTCCTGCATAACGTTCGTACATCGTCTTCTCACCAACCGGTTAAGGAGGTCTTACTGTAACGCAAAAGGTCAGGTTTGTCGCTGCCAGCGGCAGATGCGACAAGGGCGCTCGAAGGCGCCCTTGTCGATACAGATGCAATCTGATGCGTTTATTTGATTCTTAAATCGTTCTCCACCACGCGAACGCCCTGCACTTTTCGCGTCACTTCTACCGCACGTTTAGCGCTTTCGGCGGATGAGACAAAGCCGCTCAGCTGTACACGACCTTTAAAGGTCTGGACGCTAATTTCCGAAGACTTAATCTCTTTATCATTGAAGAGCGCGGTTTTGACTTTGGTGGTCACGACGGTATCGTCAATGTACCCACCAGTACTTTCCTTTGTGGACGAACCTGCGCAGCCCGCCAGCGATACGGCGACCAGAAGCGTCGCGCAAAACGCAGATATTGCTTTGAACCATTTCATGGATTTCTCTCCTTGCACTTATCTCACCCAAAATCAGATCGATATACAGGAATAAATTATAGTGGAAAGAGGGAGTTGCCAATGAAAAAAGTGCTGAAGAATAAGGTGAATGATTGCGCTTAAGGGGTTTTGAGGCAAGGAGAGTGGCTGGCCGTGAAACAACAGCGTGGCTGCTATCTCGGAGAAGATGGTGCATCCGGGAGGATGACTCACTGGGTTCGCCCTTCGGGCCGTTGCTGAAGCAACGTTATCCTCCCTGGCGCTGGCGATTATCTCGCAGACCATGGAACAACAGCGTAGCTGCTATCTCGGAGAAGATGGTGCATCCGGGAGGATTCGAACCTCCGACCGCTCGGTTCGTAGCCGAGTACTCTATCCAGCTGAGCTACGGATGCATCGGGAAACTTGCTTTACTGCCGATATTGATACCGCTGCTAAAGCCGTATCAAGTAAGAGATGATGCATCCGGGAGGATGACTCACTCGGTTCGCCCTTCGGGCCGTTGCTGAAGCAACGTTATCCTCCCCGGCGCTGGCGATTATTTCGCAGACCGTGAAACAACAGCGTCGCTGCTATCCTGGAGAAGATGGTGCATCCGGGAGGATTCGAACCTCCGACCGCTCGGTTCGTAGCCGAGTACT
>NZ_JBEAFQ010000073.1:0-56588 GCF_040062275.1 Klebsiella sp. GW_Kp182
GATTCTTACACAGCCACTGGATCGATCAACCGATCCTTAACTGATCGGCATTACACCCGAAGGTGGCGTTATCGTTATTAATACTGGTCTTTATCCAACCAGTTGCCGCTTTCTATCAGCGTGAAGCCCTCAACGGGGCGCTGATAGACATACATCCAGGCGCTACCGTAGGGCGTCTGGATCAGGTGACGAGCATACTCGCCGCCTTTGGTACGCAGCGCATCCAATTCAGCCAGCGTCGATGCGTCAATACGATAGACCTCACCATGTACCGTGCCATCGCCGGGCACCGCGCCTGGATAGTGGCCCAGGCTGTACAGTTGATAATCATTGACACTATGATCGCCCAGCCACTGAGCGTTGGTCATCCAGTGGCTGTTGCCTTGTTTGCGTCGTAAACTGCCGTAAACAAATATTCGCATTGCTAAAACTCAAACTGATAGAGCAAATCGAGAGCCTGGTCTACGCCAGACACAGCTTCCATATATAGCTTAGGCATCAGGCGATAGCGTAACGTCAACGTCGCCAGGGAGTCAAAGATCCCTACCCCATATTTTACCTGCAGACCCGGCAGTACATAGCCGCTGACCACCACCTGGGAGGAGTCGCCCACTCCCTCGGTATCCAGCGCCAGATTGCTTACGCCAAACGTCTCGCCGATTTTACCCACAACCTGACCACTTTGTGCAACCCCCATACCAATAAGCATTGAAGTCATGGCTGCGCTATCGCTCTGTCCGCTGCCTAAACCCTGCCCGCGTAGCAGGTAAGAGAGCGCTTCCTGCTGCGACATCGCCGGATCGGAGAAAATCTCCGCTTTCGGCTGATCGGCCGAGCCGGTCACGCGAACGCCGGCGATAACGTCGTCCTCGGTGGCGTCCGGATTACGAATGGCTTCGATATTCAGCAGCGGCTGATCCGGCGGACCAGAGAACAGCAGCTCGCCTTTACGCACGATCAGATCCTGGCCGTAGGCATGGAAACGCCCTTCCGGGATGTTGATCTGCCCGTTGAGCCCCAGCCCCTGTTTGTCCTGCGCCACTTTCAAATCGCCGGTCAGACGCGCTTTCAGACCAAAGGCGTCGAGACGAACGTTGTTGCCCACGTGAATCGTCAGATTGCTGTTGATAGGGATACCGGCGCTCTGCTGCTTAATCGGCTGCAGATTTTTATCCAGCATCACTTCGTCAGATGAGACCCCAACGGCGCTTTCCGGCACTTCGTTGACGACGATACGCGCCCAGGGTACGTCAACGCTGCCATCCAGGTTAAACAGGCTTGGCGTGGCGGTAAAGACCACGTCCGGCGACACATCCAGGCGCACCATCGGCGGCACGGTTATCCGCACCCGGCTGCCCTTCGCCGCAATCTGCGCGCGCCAGTTGTCAATCTGCGTCCAGTCGGCGTTGCCGCTGAGCGCAATCTGTCCCTGGCGAGTGTTCACCGTCCCCTGCAGGGTCGAACGGGTACCGGTAAAATTCATCGCCAGCTGGCTCGGCTGCATATCAAAAGGCATAAAGTTACCGTCAATATCCACGCCGTTCAGCTGCATCTGACCGAAAAGCTGCGGGCTCTGGACGTTACCGCCCAGCGTCAGACGCGCGTTCAGTCTCCCTTCCGCCTTTTCACCGCGCGAGAAGATAGGGTTGATCATCGCCAGCGAGAAGTTGCTGATATTGACGTTACCGCCCAGATTGCGTCGGCCCTGGGGATCGGTGACCTGCACCTGTCCGTCCAGCTGGCCATTGTTGGTCAGGCGAATCAGCCAGCCCAGCTGGGCGCGGTTATTGTGCAGATCGGCCGTGAGGTTCAGGGTATCGAAAGCCACCGGCAGCGGCGCGTCGTTGACCGTCTGCGTCACCTTCACGTTACGCCCGCTCAGGGTGACCTTACCCTGCGGCAGCCCCTCTTTGGTGGTGTCCCAGCTCACATCGGCATTACCGCTAAACACGCCGCTGGCCTGGGTCGCTTCCGGCATAAAGGGCTTGAGCATCGCGAGATCGAAACGGTTGAGGTTCACCACCGCGCGCCCGCTCGCGCCGGCGTCGATGGTCTGCGGTACGCACAGCTCGGCGTTCGGGTTAGTCCAGCAGTGCGGCCCGATGCTGATTTTCTGCTCAAGGTTGCGGTAATCCAGCGCGATATCACGCGTCAGCGCCACCGGCCCCACCGGGGTCTGGAAACGGGTATTGCTCAGCGTGCCTTTCCAGCGCTCCGCTTTGCGGTCAAAGCTCCCCGCCAGCGAGAGCTGCCCGGAGACCGGATCGCCCTGCACCCGCAGCTGCAGGTCGTGCTGCTTCTCATTGCCCTTCGCATTGAGCTGCACCAGGCTGATATTCACGCCCGGCTGGCTAATACGGTCTACGCGTACGTCAAGGTTACCGCCAATCTGGTCGGTGGATTTCACATCGCCCTTCACGTTCACCTGAGCCACCGACAGCTCCTGCCAGCGCAGCGCCCGGGCGGTGATATCCGCCAGCAGCTGCGGCGCGTCGACGGTGCCGCGAACCTTCACCAGCCCTTTCGCCGTCCCGCCCAGGCCCGGCAGGGCGTTATCGAGATGCGGCGCGTCAATGGTGGCGTCGAGGTTAAGGTCTTTGACCCCCAGCTCACCTTTCACGTCGGCGCTGTTAGGGCCTAAAGCCAGATGCAGGCCGGGGATTTTCCACTGCATATAGCTGTTGCCCTGCAGCGATCCGCTTACATCGACTTTGTTTTGCTTCACGTTACCGGTAATTTTCAGCTCCGGCACCGACATCTGCCAGCTGCCGCCGTACAGGCTGCCCTGGGTCTTAATCAGACCGTTGAGCTTCGACGGCCAGTCCGGGACCTCTTTAGCGGTATTGATACCGTCAAGCGTCAGTTCGCCGCGCCAGCTGATCGCCTGCTGCCAGTCGAGCAGCGCCTTCAGTTCGGTTTTCCCTTCGAGGGCGGCGACGGTGAGCTTATCGAGATTCACCTGCTGCTCGTTGCCCTTCGCGTTCAGGTTAATCTTCGCTGGCGGCAGCGACTGCCCTTTCACCGCGGTGCTAAAGGCCAGGGTGTAGTCGGTCATCTTGCCGTTAAATTTCAGCAGAAGATCGTCAGCCTGATACGCTTTCTCGCCGGTAAACGGCCAGTAGAGCTGCTTGCTTTTCACCTCCATATCCAGCGGCAGGCCGGCCTCAGCCAGCTGCGTTTCGGCGCGCAGCGTCATCGCGACTGGACCATTCAGATCGACGCCGACCGTGAGCTTTTTACGCACTTCGCCGCCCACTTTTAGCTGCACTTTCTCGCCCTTCAGGGGGTCAATATTCAGCGTACCGTTGAGGGTGATATCGACCGGCCAGTTATCCTGCAGCTGCGCGTTACCGGAAGCCGTGACTTTCCCCTGGTCGGAGTCCACGTCCAGCGCGTCCAGCTTCATCTGCCCATCGATGCTGCTGACTTTAAGCAGCAGATTGTAGATGGTTATATCGGTATCGCCGGTGAGACGCAGCTGCTCGCCGCGGAACGCCTGAATATTAAGATTCAACGGCAGATGGACGTCAGTCATTTCCGGCAGCACCGGTTTCGAGAACAGCTCTTTCATCGTCTCGCCGAGCGGCTTTTCTTCCGGCCGCGGGTTGTCAATTTTCGGCTCGACAACCTGCTCCTGAGCCACCTTCGCCACCTTCGGCAGCGCGATGAGCAACCCCTGCAGCGAGGTCGGCGTCAGGGTGAGGTTTTTCTCCTGCCAGTTAAGCCCCGTGGAAAAGTCGCGCACCGAGACGGCGGTATCGTCAATTTTTACGTTGACGTTATGCAGCGCCACCCGGCTCAGGGTAACGGGATAAGGCGTGGAGAGATTCAGCGGCCCGCTCTCTTCTTCTTCAACCGGCGCCGCTGGCGGCATCTTGCTGGTATCGATCGCCACATAGATATCGCGCAGAGAGATATCGTTGACGCACAGGCTGCTGTCCCACAGGCAGCGTAGCTTAACGCCCAGATGGAACTGGCCGGCGGTGACCGCCACGCCCGGCTGCTCAAAGCGCACGTTCTCCAGCGTCAGATCGCGCCAGCCGCCGGTGGCTTTACCGATTTCCAGCCCCGGGACCCAGCGATCGGCGGCTTTGATAACCAGATGCAGACCGGTCGTCGTCCCCACCAGGAATCCTACCGTCCCCAGCAGCAGCAGCAGAAAAATCAGTACGCCGAGGCTTATCTTCTTCCATAAACTCATAATTCAGGCCCCAGACCGATGTAAAACTGTAAACCGTGCTCTTCTTTGTCGCCGATCGGTCTGGCGATATCCAGCTTGATTGGCCCGACCGGAGACTGCCAGCGCACGCCGAGGCCGGCGCCGGTTTTAAAGTTGCTTTCGCGGATATCGCTTACCGCTTCGCCGCTATCGACGAACACCGCGCCCCACCACTTGCCGCTCACGTTGTACTGATACTCCAGCGAGCCAGTAGCCAGCTTCGAGGCCCCCATCAGTTTGCCGTCGTCATCTTTTGGCGAGATAGATTTGTATTTATAACCGCGAATGCTGCGGTCGCCGCCGGCGAAGAAACGCAGATCCGGCGGGACTTTGCTGAAGTTATCGGCCTCAATCCAGCCGAGGTTGCCGCGCACCACGAAGCGGTGGCGGTCATAAAGGGTGCGGATCCAGACGTCCTGCGCCTGCATCACAATAAAGTTAATATCCGAGCCCCACATGGTGTTGGAGTAGTCCACCGAATAGCGCTGCGAATCGCCCCAGGTCGGCATCAGGCCGCCGCGCGAACGGGTACGGTTCACCGACACGCCGGGATAGATCAGCATGGTGGTGTTGGTGACGTTGGCCTGGGTAAAGTGGTCAAGGCTCCAGCGCAGGTTCAGCGCGCGCTGCCAGCCGCTCGACATCTCCCAGTAGCGCGAAACGGCCAGGGTGGTGGAGTCAGATTTGGTATCGTTGAGATCCGTGCGTTTAAAGCCGCCCTGCATCAGGTAGTACTGCTCCAGGGGGCTTTTTAACAGCGGTACCTTGTAGCTGAAATCAAGCTGCTGTTCAGGGGCGGAAAGGCTGAGGCTGGAAGTGAGGCTGTGGCCGTAGGAGTTCATCCACGGCTTTCTCCAGGTGCCTTTGACGCGCGGCCCGACGTCGGTTGAGTAGCCGACCCCGGTTTCCACGGTGTTCTCTTTACGCGGAGAGACCACGCCCTGCAAAGGCAGCACTTTCGTCTGGCGGGACTTGTCAAACTGCGGCGCCACCACGACGGAGCTAAACCAGCCGGTTGCCGCCAGGCGGCGGTTAAGTTCGGCTAAATCCTGCGAGGTGTAGTAGTCGCCCTGCTTAAACGGCACCAGGTTTTGCAGATATTCGTCGCGAATTTGCGAGCCTTCAAAAGTGACCGGGCCAAAGCGGTAGCGCTCGCCGCTGTTGTAGTCGATATCCCAGAAGGCCTGATGCCGGTCGAGGGAAACGCCAAGCTGGCTTTTATTAAACTCGCTGTCAAAGTAGCCCTTACGCAGCGCAACCCGGGTCAGAGAGCTTTTAAAACTGTCATAATCACCGTGATTGAGGACCGTGCCGATCGCCGGGCGCGTGTTTAGCAAATCCAGATAGTCGCGATCGGTTCGGGCGCCGCCGCGTAAAATCACGTCAGTGCCGCCAATGCGCACCGGTTCGCCGGGCGTGACTTTGGCGATCAGCACCTGACGCCCCCTCGCCGGCGGCGGACGTAAATCAAAATCAATCGTGGGTTCGTAGTAGCCCAGCGCTTTCAGTCCTTCGCGGATAGCATCATCAACGCGCGCGCGAAAGCGCCGGTCCGGCGTGACTTCATCGCTCTGGATCGTAGAGAGTTGGGCGCGGACGTTTTTTTCCAGTTCCCCGGATAGTCCCTCAACCTGCAAACGCACGCTCGCTGCGCTGGCGACCCCGCTGACCAGCAAAACGCTGGCGATACATAACTGGCGGATTTGTAGCACTTTTTCTCCTGAATATCCTTGTTTCCCCCCGAAGGAAACGAAAGTGCCGCTCCACGGCTTAACAAAACCCTAACAACTAAGGGTTGAAAAATAGACGTTATCCCAAATAATTCTTATGTTTAAATCTAGACGTATTAAGCGCGTTTATTGTGTTCAAAGACACGCTTGGTTACAACCTTAACCACATTTTCTGTTTTGAGAGGCCCACCGTGAGTCTATTTGATAAAACGCATCTTGTCGCCCAAGCGGACGCGCTGCCGGGACGCAACACGCCGATGCCGGTGGCTACGCTCCACGCCGTCAATGGTCACTCGATGACCAACGTTCCCGCAGGAATGGAAGTCGCCCTGTTCGCCATGGGCTGCTTCTGGGGCGTTGAACGCCTGTTCTGGCAGCTGCCCGGCGTTTATAGCACCGCCGCTGGCTACACCGGCGGCTATACGCCCAACCCAACCTACCGCGAAGTCTGCAGCGGCGAGACCGGCCATGCTGAAGCCGTGCGCGTGGTCTACGATCCGCAGGTTATCAGCTATGAGCAGCTGCTCCAGGTATTCTGGGAAAATCACGACCCGGCGCAGGGCATGCAGCAGGGTAACGACCGCGGAACGCAGTATCGCTCCGCGATTTATCCGCTAACGCCTGAGCAGAGCGAGGCGGCGAAGGCCAGCCTGGCGCGTTTCCAGGCGGCAATGAATGAAGCCAACGACCCGCGCACTATCACCACCGAGATCGCGACGGCGAAGCCGTTCTACTATGCGGAAGACGATCATCAGCAGTATCTGCATAAAAATCCGTACGGATACTGCGGCATTGGCGGAATTGGGGTTTGTTTGCCGCCGCAGGCCTGATGCGGCTGCACCGTAGGGCAGGCCGCCGGATTGAATAATTTACGCTCTGGCGGCTTTACAGTACCTTACGCTATACTACGCCGTGCTATCGCCGGTCCAGAGCCTTCGGACCGGCTTTTTGTGAATTCCACTTAGCGTTATCCACTTCCCTTCCGAGGATCTGATCTCAACGGTCAGATAAGATATGTTAAACAGTATTTTAGTAATACTTTGTCTGATAGCCGTCAGTGCGTTCTTTTCGATATCGGAAATCTCGCTGGCCGCATCACGTAAAATCAAACTCAAGCTGCTGGCCGATGACGGCAACATCAACGCTCAACGCGTGCTGAAGATGCAGGAAAACCCCGGGATGTTCTTTACCGTGGTGCAAATCGGCCTCAACGCGGTAGCGATTCTCGGCGGTATCGTCGGCGATGCGGCATTTTCGCCGGCGTTTAATAGCCTCTTTAGCCGCTATATGTCCCCGGAGCTCTCCGAGCAGCTGAGCTTTATTATCTCCTTTACCCTGGTCACCAGCCTGTTCATTCTGTTTGCTGACCTGACTCCGAAACGCATCGGTATGATCGCGCCTGAAGCCGTCGCTTTACGCATCATCAACCCGATGCGCTTCTGCCTGTTTCTCTTCCGCCCGCTGGTGTGGTTGTTTAACGGCATGGCCAACAATATCTTCCGCCTGTTCAAAATTCCGATGGTGCGTAAAGACGACATTACCTCCGATGATATTTACGCCGTGGTGGAAGCCGGCGCGCTGGCAGGGGTGCTGCGTAAGCAGGAGCATGAGCTGATTGAGAACGTGTTCGAACTGGAATCGCGCACCGTGCCTTCATCGATGACCTCGCGTGAAAACGTCATCTGGTTCGATCTTCACGAAGATGAACAGAGCCTGAAGAATAAGGTCGCGGAGCATCCGCACTCCAAGTTCCTGGTCTGTAATGAAGATATCGACCACATCATCGGCTACGTTGATTCCAAAGACCTGCTGAACCGCGTGCTGGCAAACCAGAGTCTGGTGCTGACCGGCGGCGTGCAGATTCGCAATACGCTGATTGTCCCGGATACCCTGACGCTGTCTGAAGCGCTGGAAAGCTTTAAAACCGCCGGTGAAGACTTCGCCGTGATCATGAACGAATATGCGCTGGTGGTCGGGATTATCACCCTGAACGACGTGATGACCACCCTGATGGGCGACCTCGTCGGCCAGGGGCTGGAAGAGCAGATCGTCGCGCGCGATGAAAACTCCTGGCTCATTGACGGCGGAACGCCGATCGACGACGTGATGCGGGTGCTGGATATCGATGATTTCCCGCAGTCCGGCAATTACGAGACCATCGGCGGCTTTATGATGTTTATGCTGCGTAAAATTCCCAAGCGCACCGACGCGGTGAAATTCTCCGGCTATAAGTTTGAAGTGGTGGATATCGACAACTACCGCATCGATCAGCTGCTGGTGACCCGTATCGACAATAAGCCGACGGTGCTGGTGCCCAAGCTGCCGGATGCGGCCAACAGCGATAAAGAGTCAGCGTAAAACCGTTGACGAACCGACAAGGCGGATGAAAATCCGCCTTTTTTATTGTCCGAATGTGAGGCTGCTCACGCCCCTCGGGCAATAGCAGATTTTTACTGCTCCACAGCGAAACGTTCATGACTCCCCTCTGCGCAAAAAGGTAACTTTGCTCGCGTCTACACGATCATATTCCTGAATAAAGGAAGCGAGGGTTACCATGATAGAATCAAATAAAAACTACTATATAAGCTGTCTGTTCTTCCTGTTCTTCTTTATTGGCTGGGGATGCTGCTATCCTTATTTATCATTGTGGTTAACGGAAACCATCGGCATTAATTACACTGACGTCGGTCTGGTTTATTCCTTTACCGCGATTATTGCCGTTTGCGTTCAACCACTATTCGGTTTTATATCCGACAGGCTGGTCTATCGTAAAAACCTGATGTGGCTGCTGGCCATCATTATTACCCTCTTTGCCCCCTACTGGATCTACGTCTTTGCGCCATTATTAAAAGTTAACGTTTTTCTCGGGGCGCTGGCGGGCGGCATCTATATTGGCATGGCCTACGGCGCAGGCTGCGGTATTTGCGAAGCTTACATTGATAAAGTCAGCCGTGCTTCCGGTTTTGAGTTTGGTCGCGCCAGAATGTTTGGCGGCATTGGCGCGGCTATCGGCACCTTCGCGGCAGGCAAGCTCTACGGGATCGACCAGAACATGATTTTCTGGCTGGCCAGCGGTGCCGGCGTATGCCTGCTGGTCATTGTCTGGAAAATGCAGATTAGCGCGAATAAACAAGGCGCGATACACAGCAGTAAAGCCTCGCCGGTCACCCTGAGCGACGCCACCTCGCTGCTGAAAATGAAGAAATTCTGGTTCTTCGCGATCTACACGATCGGCGTCGGCGCGGTATATGAAACCTACGACCAGCAGTTCGCCATCTATTACAGCCACTTCTTTGAGAGCAAAGCGCGCGGCGCGGAAGTCTTCGGCTATTTAACCACAGGTCAGATTTTCCTTGATGCGGTAGTGATGTTTTTCGCCCCATGGTTCGTGAATAAAATCGGCCCGAAAAATGCTCTGCTGTACTGCGGAATGATTATGAGTCTGCGCATTATCGGCTCGGCCTGGGCTATCGGTCCGGTGTCCATTAGCCTGATTAAACTGCTGCACGGTTTTGAGAGCTCGGTATTACTCGTCGCCGCGCTGAAATATATTACTGCCAACTTCAACCCGCTGCTTTCGGCCACGGTTTATTTAATCGGCTTCCAGTTTTCGAAAAGCTTTAGCTCTATTTTCCTTTCTACCGGCATCGGTCATATGTACCAGAGCATGGGCTTTACCAGCAGCTATATCGTGCTCGGCGGTATCGCCCTGTGCTTTACCCTGATTTCATTTATTACGCTGGACAAAGCGCGCGCTTTTGCCCCGCAGCCGGCGCCCGCGCATTAATTTAAGGAGGTAACCTGTATGTCTGATTTATTTTATGGCGTGGCCTATTACGATGAATATATGCCGGAAGATCGGCTGGCGAAAGATATCGCCTTAATGCAGGAAACGGGCATTAACGTGGTGCGGATTGCCGAATCGACCTGGAGTACGCTGGAGCCCCGGGAGGGCGAATATAACTTCTACCATATCGACCGGGTGCTGAATGCCATGCATAAAGCGGGGATCGCGGTGATTATCGGCACGCCAACCTACGCCGTCCCGGCCTGGCTGGCGGCGAAGCACCCGGATATTCTGGTCACTACCGTCAACGGGCAGCAAAAATATGGCCCGCGCCAGATTATGGATATCGTCAACCCGACCTTTCGCCGCTATGCCGAAAAGATTATCCGTACGCTAATGGCGCACGTGCAGCACCATCCGGCGATTATTGGCTGGCAGCTGGATAACGAAACCAAGCATTACGATAATATCGGCCGCCATATGCAGGAGGGTTTTGTACGCAGCCTGCAGGAAAAATACCCCGACCTTGACCAGTTGAATAACGATTTTGGTCTGGACTACTGGAGCAACCGCATCGATAGCTGGCAGGATTTTCCGCCGGTCGAAAACACTATCAACGCCAGCCTCGCCTGCGCGTTCTCCCGCTACCAGCGCCAGCAGGTGACGGAGTATCTCGCCTGGCAGGCGGAGATCGTGCGCGAATATGCCCAGCCGCATCAGTTCGTCACCCACAACTTCGATTTTGAATGGCGCGGCTACTCCTACGGCGTGCAGCCGCGAGTTGACCATTTTGCGGCGGCACAGACGCTGGATATTGCCGGTGTCGATATCTATCACCCGAGCCAGAAACACCTGACCGGGCGAGAAATCGCGTTTGGCGGCGCCATTACGCGTTCGCTAAAGCAGGGTAAGAATTACTTCGTGCTGGAAACCCAGGCGCAGGGCTTTGCCCAGTGGACACCTTATCCGGGCCAGCTGCGCCTGCAGGCTTTTAGCCACGTGGCATCGGGGGCGGCAATGGTCTCTTACTGGCACTGGCATTCGATTCATAACGCGTTCGAGACCTACTGGAAGGGTCTGTTAAGCCACGACTTCTCGCGCAACGCGACCTGGCAGGAGGCCACCACTATCGGGGCTGACTTTGCCCGCCTGTCGCCGCAGCTGGCGGAGCTGAAGGCAGAAAACGACGTCGCGCTGCTGATAAGCAATGAGGCGATGGACGCCCTTAACCAGTTCCGTCCCGGCGACGCGCAGGGCAATATTTACAACGATATTTTCCGCCGCTTCCACGATGCGCTGTACGACCACAATATCAGCCTCGATATTATCCACGACGTTAACGAGGAAACCGCGCGCTACCGCGCGCTGATCGTACCCGGACTCTACGCCGCCGATGATGGCCTGCTGACGCGCATCAACCGCTATATCGAGCAGGGCGGCAGAGCGCTGATCGGCTTTAAATCAGGCTTTAGCGATGAAAACGTGAAGGTGCGCAGCGGCGCGCAGCCGGGAATTTTGCGCGAGAGCTGCGGCGTGAGCTACAGTCAATTCACCCTGCCGGAAGAAACCACGGTAAGCGCCTGCAGCGCTGACATTGATTGCCGTCAAGACAATCAGGCCGAGCTGTGGATGGAGCTGCTGACGCCGGACGCCGGTACCCGTACGCTACTGCGCTATCAGCATCCGGCATGGGGCGACTATGCCGCCGCCACCGAGGCGGATTACGCTCAGGGTCGGGCGATTTACGTTGGCTTCCTGCCGCAGAAAACGCTGATTAGCCAGCTGTTCGATCGGCTGACCGCAGGACTGGATCTGCGTTCACGTACATCGGCCTACCGCTATCCGATGGTGGTCAAAAAGATGCGCAACCGCGACGGCAACAGCATCCACTTCCTGTTCAACTACTCCGGCGAACCGCAGGCGTTTATCAGCGAGACATCGGGCAACGCGCTGTTGAGCGGGGAAAAAGTTAGCTGCGGCCAGCCGTTGCGCCTCAAAGCATGGGAATTTACTATCATCGAAAGTTAAGCGGGCGGCGGCGCTCGGGCGGGAGAAACGATGGAACTGGATATCAATGAGCTACTGAACTTCTCGCCATTGATGAAGACCTTTACCTTCAACGCCTGGGTCGTCGCCGGCTTTACCCCCATCACCCGCGGCTCAAAGCTGGACTACTACATAAACCGCCCGCAGGGGATGAAAGGTTACATCATCAATCTGACGCTTCGCGGCCAGGCGCGCGCGAAAGCGGGAGACGGCTCCCTTCTGTGTCGTGAAAACGATCTGCTGCTCTTCCCGCCCGGCGTTCCGCACCATTACGGACGGGACGAACACAGCGAATACTGGGATCATTTATGGATCTACTTCATCCCCCGGCCCTACTGGATAGACTGGCTAAAATGGGATCAAACGACCCACGGCATTGGTAAAACCACGGTCAACGATCCTGAGCAGCTGCAGAGTCTGCGCGATCTGTTCTATGAAGTTATCCGCCACCACTCCGCTTCCGCCCCGCTGTCGGAGGCGCTGGCGATGAATGCGCTGGAGCGCCTGATCCTGAACTGCTTTCAGCGACAGCCGATCAGCAACCGCCACGCCCACGACCCGCGGATTAACGCGGTGTGCGACTATCTTAACGAACATATTGCCCAGGAGATGAAGATCGAGACCCTGGCGGCGATGGTTTTTCTCTCCCCTTCGCGGCTGGCGCATTTGTTCAAAAATGAGCTGGGGCAAACGGTTTACGCCTGGCGCGAGGCGCAGCGCATCAACCGCGCGAGGTGGCTGATCCAGAGCACCTCCCTGCCGCTTAACAAAATCGCCCTGTCGGTAGGTTACGGAGACCCGGTCTATTTCACGCGCATTTTCCGTAAACATAACGGCATTCCCCCGGGCGAGTACCGTAAACGCTATGCGGAAATGAAGGGATAGGTCCAGAAACATCAACGGCTCCCTTAGGGAGCCGCCTTTTTACCGTGTAGTCATACCTCTTTTCAGGTTATGCCATCTCTGTTTGCAGACGGCTCACCTGGCGGTTGACTTCAGACATCACTGACAAATGCAGCTTGTCCTTAACCTTCGGGATAAGGATTTTGCCCTTATCAAACTCAAAAGCGCCAACGTCCTTGATATACAAACGTCCACGGAACAGGATCTTCACGTACTTCGCTACTTGTAGCGGGTTGTAGCGTTGGAAAATTTTCATTGTTGTCTCCTGCCAGGGTTACGCTCCTGTGGTGCCACAGTTAGCCCACGTACCGGAATCGCAAATTTTAATGCCCTGAAACTATAGTCCAGAATCTGAGTGATACCCAGTTTGTATAAGTTTATTTACCTTATGATGACAATAATTCAGAGTTTTCGTTTCAGGCATCCGATGAAGGTAGTATAAGTCGCCGATTTTAGACGGAATTGTGCGTCAACACGCAAACTGGCACCATCATTGCGGGTAATGCCCATAAATCGCACTTATGATTAAAGCAGACCAAGTGGTCGGATCACCTGCACAGATAATAAAAGGAAACACCATGACCCTACGTAGATTACTGGCCGTTTCATGTCTCCTGTTCCCGCTGATGGCGTCGGCGCATAACTTTGTCGATGGCCAGCGCGTTGCGCCGGTCGGCGTCGCGGATCGGGGGGAGCTGGTACTGAACAACGATAAGTTTAGCTATAAAAGCTGGAATAGCGCGCAGCTGGTGGGGAAAGTGCGCGTCGTGCAGCATATTGCCGGGCGCTCGTCGGCAAAAGAAAAAAACGCGACCCTGATTGAAGCGATTAAAAGCGCGAAGCTCCCGCACGATCGCTATCAAACCACCACAATCGTCAATACCGATGACGCTATCCCGGGTTCAGGCATGTTTGTCCGCAGCAGTATTGAGAGCAACAAGCAGCTCTACCCCTGGTCGCAGTTTATCGTCGACAGCAACGGTGTGGTCCGCAAAGCGTGGCAGCTTAATGAAGAGAGTTCGGCCATCGTGGTGCTGGATAAAGATGGCCGCGTACAGTGGGCTAAAGACGGCGCGCTTAGCCAGGAAGAGGTGCAGCAGGTGGTTGCCCTGCTGCACAAGCTGCTCAATAAATAGAGACCCGGAAGCCGGGGTTGAGGAACGATTCACGCGGCGTGTAATCAAGGGTACGCCCCTGCCAGTCGTGAACGTGCGCCCCGGCGGCGCTGGCGACCGCATGACCGGCCGCGGTGTCCCAGGTGGAGGTCGGCCCGAAGCGCGGATAAAGCTGGGCCTGCCCTTCGGCGACCAGACAGAACTTCAGCGATGAACCGATTGAGGTGGTCTGGTGTTCGCCAAGCTGCTCCAGATACTCCTGCAGCTCCGGGTCATTGCCGTGGGAGCGGCTAATCACCACCAGCGGCGGACGCGCATCGCGGACCTGAATCTGCTTGCGAACGCCGCACTCCTCTTTCCACGCTTTGCCCTTTTCCGCGCTGTACATCACCTTCATCACCGGCGCGTAGACCACGCCAAGGATCGGCTTCCCGTTTTCAATCAAGGCGATATTGACGGTAAACTCGCCGTTGCGCTTGATAAATTCTTTGGTGCCGTCCAGCGGGTCCACCAGCCAGTAGCGCTGCCAGTGCTGGCGCACCTCCCAGGCCGGCGGGTCCTCTTCCGACAGAACCGGAATATCGGGCGTCAGCGCCAGCAGGCCGCTGATAATCACCTTGTGCGCCGCAATATCCGCGGCCGTGACCGGAGAATCGTCCTTCTTGCTGGCAACGTCCATCGGCTGTTTTCCATCGTAAACTTCCATGATGGCATCGCCCGCGTTCCGTGCTAGCTGACATACTTGTTCTAACATTCTCCACCTCGTCTGGTTACAGTGGCGTTAACTCGTTGTTTTATTTATATCGCATCATTGTGAGTTCCGCTATCTGTGATAACGATGGCGGTTTCTTTCACCGCTTTTCTGGCATGATTCACATTTCTGTAAGCAACAGAATGTAAATACATTTTCTTCTGTGCCATTGCTCATAAAAAAGGACGCCACTGATGATTAAGTTTAGCGCAACGCTGCTGGCCACGCTGATCGCCGCCAGCGTAAATGCGGCGACGGTCGATTTGCGGATCATGGAAACCACCGATCTGCACAGTAATATGATGGACTTTGACTATTACAAAGACAGCGCCACGGAAAAATTTGGCCTGGTGCGCACCGCAACCCTGATTGAGAAAGCGCGCCAGGAAGCCAAAAACAGCGTGCTGGTCGATAACGGCGACGTTATTCAGGGCAGCCCGCTGGGCGACTATATGGCGGCGAAGGGACTGAAAGAAGGCGATGTTCACCCGGTCTACAAGGCGATGAATACCCTGGATTATGTCGTAGGTAACCTCGGCAACCACGAGTTTAACTACGGGCTCGACTTCCTGCACAAAGCGCTGGCCGGGGCAAAATTCCCCTACGTGAACGCCAATATTATTGACGCCAAAACCGGCCAACCGATGTTTACGCCTTATCTGATTCAGGATACCCAGGTACAGGATAGCGATGGCAAAACTCAGACCCTGCGCATTGGCTATATCGGCTTCGTACCGCCGCAGATTATGACCTGGGATAAAGCCAATCTCAGCGGCAAAGTCACCGTCAATGACATTACCGCCACCGCGCGCAAGTTTGTCCCGGAAATGCGTGAGAAAGGTGCGGACGTGGTGGTGGTCATTGCCCACTCCGGCCTTTCCGCCGACCCGTATCAGGCGATGGCGGAGAACTCCGTTTACTATTTAAGCCAGGTGCCTGGGGTCGATGCCATTATGTTCGGCCACGCGCACGCCGTCTTCCCGAGCAAAGATTTTGCCGGTATCAAAGGCGCAGATATCGCGAAAGGTACGCTGAACGGCGTACCGGCAGTGATGCCGGGCATGTGGGGCGATCACCTTGGGGTGGTCGATCTGGTTCTGAACAACGACAGCGGTAAATGGCAGGTCAGCGCAGCGAAAGCCGAAGCGCGGCCGATCTACGATGCGGTGGCGAAGAAATCGCTGGCGGCAGAAGACAGCAACATGGTGGCGGTACTAAAAGCCGACCATGACGCCACTCGCGAGTTTGTCGGCAAACCGATTGGTCAATCCTCGGACAATATGTACAGCTATCTGGCGCTGGTGCAGGACGATCCGACCGTACAGGTGGTCAATATGGCCCAGAAGGCCTACGTTGAGCACTATATTCAGGGCGACCCGGATCTGGCGAAACTACCGGTACTCTCCGCCGCCGCGCCGTTTAAAGTCGGCGGACGCAAAAATGACCCCGCCAGCTTTGTTGAAGTGGAAAAAGGGCAGCTCACCTTCCGCAACGCCGCCGACCTCTACCTGTATCCCAACACCCTGGTGGTAATGAAAGTCAGCGGTAAAGAGGTTAAAGAGTGGCTGGAGTGCTCCGCCGGGCAGTTCAATCAGATTGACCCCGGCAGCAGCAAGCCGCAGTCGCTGATTAACTGGGACGGCTTTCGCACCTACAACTTCGATGTCATCGATGGCGTGAACTACCAGATCGATATCACCCAGCCGGCGCGCTATGACGGCGAATGTCAGCCCGTTAATCCGCAGGCCGAGCGAATTAAAAACCTGACCTTTAACGGCAAGCCAATCGATCCGAACGCCACTTTCCTCATCGCGACCAATAACTACCGCGCTTACGGCGGTAAATTCCAGGGCACCGGCGAGGATCATATCGCGTTCGCCTCGCCGGATGAAAACCGCTCGGTGCTGGCGGCGTGGATTGGCGCGGAGTCGAAGAAAAACGGCGAGATCCATCCGGCGGCGGATAACAACTGGCGCCTGGCGCCGATCCACAGCACCGTACCGCTGGATATTCGCTTTGAAACCTCACCAGGCGATAAGGCCGCGGCGTTTATCAAAGAGAAAGCGCAATACCCGATGCGCCAGGTGGCTACCGACGATATCGGCTTTGCCATTTATCAGCTGGGTTTGAGTAAATAATTGCCGGTTCCCCGGTTGTGCTGCGCTTACCGGGGCTATCCTGACATCATCCTCAGGCTACCTGTTCGTGGTTCGCCAGAACCGCGGGCAGGTTCAGCTCAATCCAGTCCGCCAGCGCCGCCACCTTCTCGCTCACCTGCTCACCGAGCGGAGTCAGACTATATTCAACGTGCGGCGGTACCACCGGGTACGACACGCGGTTAAGAAAGCCATCCTGCTCCAGCGCCTGGAGCGACTGGGCCAGCATCTTTTCGCTGACGCCGCCGATCTTACGCCGCAGATCGCTAAACCGATGGGTGCCATCGCGCAGGGACACCAAAATCAGTACGCCCCAGCGGCTGGTCACGTGCTTGAGCACTTCCCGCGAGGGGCACTGTTCGGCAAACAGGTTGCCGTTGCGTAGCTGCTCGCTCAGCGTCAGATTCGCCATATTCACACTTACCTTTTTGTACGTACTTACTAAAAGTTAGTTAAGGTGTTAGCTTACCACAACTGCCAATGAACACGAAGGAGAAGACCTATGATCGCAATTACCGGCGCAACCGGCCAGCTTGGCCAGCACGTCCTGGAAAATCTGTTAACTACCGTCCCCGCAGGCCAGGTTGTGGCTATCGTGCGCAACCCGGCGAAGGCCGAATCGCTGAGCCAAAAGGGCGTAGTGGTTCGTCAGGCCGACTACAGCGATGAAGCCGCGCTGACCGCCGCCCTGCAGGGCGTGGACAAACTGCTGCTGATCTCGTCCAGCGAAGTCGGCCAGCGCGCCGTCCAGCACCGCAACGTGATTAACGCGGCGAAAGCCGCCGGCGTGAAATTTATCGCCTACACCAGCCTGCTGCACGCCGATACCTCCCCGCTGGGGCTGGCGGATGAGCATATCGCCACCGAGAAAATGCTCGCCGACTCCGGCATTGCGTATGCCCTGCTGCGCAACGGCTGGTACACCGAAAACTACCTTGCCAGCGCGCCGCCGTCGATTGAACATGGCGTATTTATCGGCGCGGCCGGTAACGGCAAAATCGCCTCCGCCACCCGCGCGGACTACGCCGCCGCCGCCGCTCGCGTTATCGCCGAAGAGGGCCATGCCGGAAAAGTGTACGAGCTGGCGGGCGATGAAGCGTGGACCCTCAGCGAACTAGCCGCTGAGCTGAGCAAACAAAGCGGTAAAAACGTGGTGTATCAAAACCTCAGCGAAGCCGACTTCGCCGCCGCGCTGAAGGGCGTAGGCCTGCCCGCTGGCCTGGCTGACATGCTGGCGGATTCTGATACCGGCGCGTCCAAAGGCGGTCTGTTCGACGATAGCCGCACCCTGAGTAAGCTCATCGGTCGCCCAACCACGACGCTGGCAGAGAGCGTCAAAGGCATTCTGTAACTGTTACATAGTGGTTAATTTTTGTAGCATCCCGGCGGGCCATCCTCAATAATGCACGGATGTCCGTCGGGAGTTATCGCATGCAAGGCGTACCAGAACAGTTCAGTGATGAAAGAGACAGCGCGCGCTTTCGCCATCTGGCGCAGCTGCCCGGCGTTGAGCTGTACCATGCCCATATCTCCCGCTACGCCTTTGAACCGCACACCCATGAAGCTTTTGGTATCGGCGCGATAGAGCTTGGCGCCGAGCGTTTTCGCTATCGCGGCAGCCAGCACGTGGCTTCGGTTAACTCGATCGTCACCATGAACCCCGATGAGCTGCACACCGGCGAGGCGGAGACCGCCGACGGCTGGCGCTATCGGATGATTTATCTCGACCCGGATACGCTGGAAGAGGTGACCGGCGTGCGCCACTGGTGGTTCAGCGAGGTGGTGCGTCAGGATCCCCTGCGCTCCCGGCAAATCGGCAATCTCATCTACGGCCTGTGGCATACTGACGATCCGCTGGCGCAGCAGGGGCTGCTGCTGGATTTGATCGATACCTTCCGCCCGTTTGCCCATCACGCCGCTGCGCTGCCCGAAGCCCGCCACCGCTTCGAGCGGGTGCGCGACTATCTGCACGATAACTATATGCGTACGGTGACCCTTGATGAGCTGGCGCAGGTGGCGGCGCTGAGCCCATACCATTTCCAGCGCCAGTTCAAAGCGCACTTCCACGTTACGCCGCACCAGATGCTGATGGCGATTCGCCTGTGGCGCGCTAAAGCGTTTCTCACCCACGGCATGCCCGCCGCCGACGTCGCTCTCGCCGCCGGGCTGACCGACCAGTCGCACCTGACCCGCGCGTTCACCCGCCGCTACGGCATTACGCCGGTGCGTTATCAAAAGCAGGTTCTCCCGCGCTAATGCGCAACCTCATACAATATTCCCGCTTTTGCCTCGCCTACACTGTCGCCAACGAAAAGAGTAATGGAAGGCGTGATGATTAGTGGTGTGCTGTACGCCCTGCTGGCAGGGCTGATGTGGGGATTGATATTCGTGGGTCCTTTACTGGTGCCGGAATACCCGGCGGTTTTACAGTCGATGGGGCGCTATCTGGCGCTGGGGCTGATCGCCCTGCCGCTGGCCTGGCTGGGCCGCGCGCGGCTGCGCCAGCTCACCGGGAAAGACTGGTGGACGGCGCTGGGGCTGACCATGATGGGCAACTTAATCTATTACGTCTGCCTGGCCAGCGCGATTCAGCGTACCGGCGCGCCGGTATCGACGATGATCATCGGCACCCTGCCGGTCGTGCTGCCGGTTTTCGCCAACCTGCTCTATAGCCAGCGCGACGGCAAGCTGCCGTGGCGACGCCTGTTCCCGGCGCTGGTCTGTATTGCCCTCGGCCTGGCGTGCGTCAATATCGCCGAGCTGCATCAGGGCTTACCCGATTTCAGCCCGTGGCGCTACGGCTCCGGTATCGCGCTGGCGCTGATCTCGGTGGTATGCTGGGCCTGGTACGCGCTGCGCAACGCCCGCTGGCTGCGGGAAAATCCGGATAAACCGCCGATGATGTGGGCCACCGCGCAGGCGCTGGTGACCCTGCCGGTATCCCTGGCCGGATACCTTATCGCCTGCGGGTGGCTGCACGGCCAGCACGCGGACTTTCCGCTCCCCTTCGGCCCGCGTCCGGCGATGTTTGTCACCCTGATGCTGGCGATCGCTATCTTCTGTTCATGGGTCGGCGCGTGGTGCTGGAACGTTGCCAGCCAGCGTCTGCCAACGGTGATCCTCGGGCCGCTGATCGTCTTCGAAACCCTTGCCGGACTGCTGTATACCTTTATTCTGCGCCAGAGCCTGCCCCCGCTTCTCACCTTCAGCGGTATCCTGCTGCTGGTGCTCGGCGTGGTGTCCGCCGTGCGTGCCCGCCCGGAAAAGCCCGCGCTGCAGGAGCTGGTCAGCGAGAAAAAATAGCCTGGTATCCTAAAGGGGTATTCCCAGGTACATAAGATGCATTTAAAATACAACTTATATTCTTGATGACGAGGTAACTGCTATGGCTTTCCGTGACCAACCTTTAGGCGAGCTGGCGCTGACGATTCCGCGCGCCTCCGCGCTGTTCCGTCAATACGATATGGACTACTGCTGCGGCGGCAAACAGACGCTGGAGCGCGCGGCGTCGCGCAAAGAGCTGGACGTCGCGGTGATTGAAGCCGAGCTGGCCAAACTGGCGGAAGTGCCGGTAGAGCGCGACTGGCGGGCTGCGCCCTATGCGGAAATCATCGATCACATTATCGTTCGCTATCACGACCGGCATCGCGAGCAGCTGCCGGAGCTGATTTTACAGGCCACTAAAGTCGAGCGCGTTCACGCCGACAAGCCCAACGTTCCGAAAGGCTTAACCAAGTATCTGACCATACTGCACCAGGAGCTTTCCAGCCATATGATGAAAGAGGAGCAGATTCTGTTCCCGATGATCAAACAGGGCATGGGAACGCAGGCCGGCGGTCCTATCAGCGTCATGGAAAGCGAGCATGATGAAGCGGGCGAGCTGCTGGAGGTGATTAAGCACATCACGCAGAACGTGACGCCGCCGGCGGAAGCCTGCACTACCTGGAAAGCGATGTACAACGGCATCAACGAGCTGATTGATGACCTGATGGAGCACATCAGCCTTGAAAATAACGTACTGTTCCCGCGTGCCCTCGCCGGAAAGTAAATAAAAAGGCGCCCGCAGGCGCCCTCGACATTGTCAGTCTTATTGGCCACCCCGGGTGGCCTTTTTTATGACGGACCGTTGCAAGCAACGTTAAAAACCGCTGCCGAAGATTTTTTATTTCGCCAGGCGCTTCTTGCCGGCAAACAGCCAGCCCGCGCCGAGCAGCACAAACCACAGCGGGGTCACCATCAGCGCTTCGCGGGTATCGGCTTCCAGCGTCAGCAGGACCAGCACAAAGACGAAGAATGCCATGCACACCCAGCACATCAGTTTGCCCAGCGGCATCTTATATTTGGACTGCTCATGCAGCTGCGGACGCTTTCTGCGATAGGCCAGATACGAGCACAGGATAATCGTCCAGACGAACATAAACAGGATCGCCGACACCGTGGTAATCATGGTAAACGCCGCGATCACGCTTGGATTGACCATCAGCATGACTACGCCGCCCAGCAGACACATACAGGAGAAGGTCAGGCCTTTCGCCGGTACCGCGCGCTTCGACAGCTTGGCGAACATTTTCGGCGCCTGTCCGTCCTGCGCCAGACCGAACAGCATACGGCTGGTGGAAAACACGCCGCTGTTAGCGGAAGAGGCCGCCGAGGTCAGCACCACGAAGTTGATCAGGCTTGCCGCCGCCGGCAGCCCGACCAGCACAAACAGCTCAACGAACGGGCTCTTTGACGGCACGACGGAGCTCCACGGCGTCACTGACATAATCACGATCAGCGCAAAGACGTAGAACATAATGATGCGGATTGGAATCGAGTTAATCGCCCGCGGCAGGGATTTCTCAGGATCTTTGGTTTCCGCCGCCGTGGTTCCCACCAGTTCGATGCCCACAAAGGCGAATACCGCTATCTGGAAGCCGGCAAAGAATCCGCTGATGCCTTTCGGGAACCAGCCGCCGTCATTCCACAGATGGGCGAAAGAGGCCTCTACGCCGGTCGGTGACTGGAAGTGCATCATCACCATCACCAGGCCGACGACAATCAGCGCCACGATAGCGACAATTTTGATCATCGCAAACCAGAACTCCATCTCGCCGAACATCTTCACGGTGGCGAGGTTAAGGCCCAGCAGCAGCAGGATGACCGCCAGCGAGGCGACCCAGTCGGAGAGTCCCGGGAACCAGAACTGCGCATAGGCGGTGATCGCCACCACGTCCGCCATCCCGGTTACCACCCAGCAGAACCAGTAGGTCCAGCCGGTAAAATAGCCTGCCCAGGGGCCCAGCAGGTCGGCGGCAAAATCGCTGAACGACTTGTATTCGAGATTCGACAGCAGCAGTTCGCCCATGGCGCGCATGACGAAAAACAGCATAAAGCCGATGATCATATAAACAAAAATAATTGACGGCCCGGCAAGGCTGATGGTTTTGCCTGAGCCCATAAACAGCCCGGTGCCAATCGCACCACCGATAGCAATAAGCTGAATATGCCGGTTAGTGAGATTTCGCCGCAGCGATTGTTCAGTCGGAGCCTGTTCGTCGGCAGCGACTTTTACCTGATCTACCATGTGATTTTTTCCTGTTGTACCTGTCTGTGTTGTTCGGGCTCTACTGGCCCTTCATTCGTATTAACCCCGGAACGAGGGTTTATCGATATTAGGTAAGAATCGGAGGGATGAATACTATGATTTAGATATAATGTTAATTTTATGTTTAAAGTGAGTGTTATATCACTCCGGTTACGCGAAACAGCTCACAAAAATACACCCATTAAGCAGATATGCAATATAAAGCTCCACCAAACGCTCAACTTAAGGGTTTTACACTATTTAAAGCGGCTCCCTCCCCCATACGGGAGAGGAAGCACCTGCTGTTTAGATAATATCCAGCAGTTCAACTTCAAAAATCAGGGTGCTGAACGGAGGAATGGATGCGCCCGCGCCGCGCTCGCCGTAGGCCAGGCTGTGCGGAATCGTCAGTTCCCATTTGGAACCCACCGGCATCAGCGTCAGCGCTTCAATCCAGCCGCCGATCACCCCGGTCACCGGGAATTCAGCCGGTTCGCCGCGCGCAACGGAGCTATCGAAGACGGTGCCGTCGATCAGCTTGCCGGTGTAGTGAACGCGAACGCGGTCAGTACGCGCCGGGATCGGGCCTTCGCCCTGGGTCAGAACGCGGAACTGCAGGCCAGACTCGGTGCTGTTCACGCCTTCGCGCTCGCGGTTTTCTTCCAGGTATTTCTCGCCATCCGCGGCCATTTCCTGGAAACGCTCGCGACGCACGGCGTCAGCGCGTTCGTGGATTTCGCGCAGCGCGCGGTGAACGGCTTCCACCGGCACCTGCGGCTGTTGACCTTCCAGCGCGTCAGCAATACCCGCGACCAGCGCTTCCGGCAGCAGCCCCTGCAGGCCAGATTCGCTCAGCTGTTGTCCAACCTGCAAGCCGATACCGTAACTTGCCTGTGCTTCGATCGTGTCAAAAGTTGGGGTTGCCATCTTTGTTCCTTTTTTGGTGGGGATTCTCATGCTCCCGGGCCTTCAAATTGCGAAAGGCGGCGAGCGGAGAAAAGAGGTGGGAAGCATATCAGCCATAGCACGACGGGTAAAACTTTGTCGCCTGGATGATGACAAATCTAAGGGAAACAGAAACAATAGAGAGATAAGGTTAACCTCACGAAACATAGCTTTGTCTCGTCCTTCAGGAAGTTAGCCATCTATACTCTAGAGAGAGCAGGATAAAAATATGCGGAGCAGGAGGAAAGCCATGCCCGGGCGCTTTGAACTGACATCTACCCTGGCGAAGATCTGGCACGCCCCGGATCATTTTCGCCTCATGGATCCGCTACCGCCGATGCACCGCCGCGGCATCATTGCCGGGGCGCTGCTGGTAATTATCGGCGTTCTGCTCCCTTCCGAGGATAACAGCAGCCCGGTTCAGGCCAGCCGCGAGGCGAATCTCAACCTGCAATCCCAGTCGCAGCCCTCTTCCGGCAATCAGGCGGTCCCGCTGCCGCCCATCACCAACACGCCGCCGGTCAACGATGCCGATCAGGTGGCGCCGGTCGCACCGGAGCCGATTCAGGATGAGCAGCCGGATCAGCCGCAGCAGACCGCATCTCAGCCTTATCAGGAGCCGCAGTCGACTCCCGGCATCGAGCAGCAGTGGCGGACCTACCGTATTGAATCGGGGAAAACTCTCGCGCAGCTGTTCCGCGACCACAACCTGCCGCCGACCGACGTTTACGCCATGGCCCAGGTGGAAGGCGCCGGTAAACCGCTAAGCTCACTGCAGACCGGGCAGACGGTCCAGATCCGTCAGAACGCCAGCGGCGTGGTCACCGGGCTGACTATCGATACCGACGGCGGCCAGCAGGTGCTATTTACCCGCCAGTCGAACGGCAGCTTTATTCGCGTCCGTTAAGGCCTCACGGCCGGGTAGCTTACCCGGCCTGCTGTGGCGATTTCCCGGATGTTGTCCCCGGCTTATTCACCCACCAGATCCCGGCGCACACCAGCGCCAGCGCAACCGCATATTTCAGTTCAAGAATATTCTCGCCGAGGAAGATGGCCGACAGTACGGTGCCGGCGACCGGGACCACAAAGTTGAACGGCGCAATCATGCTCACCCGGTTATGCTTGAGCAGCACGCTCCATAGCGCAAAGGCGATGGAAGAGAGCAGCGTCAAATAAGCCAGAACCAGCGCAGCAGCGGCGCTGTGAACCTCAAGGGTGCCGCCGGTCAGATAGCCGCCGCCGACCAGTACCAGGCCGCCAAACGCCAGCTGCCAGCCGGTCATCACCGTCGGGTCAACCGTCTGCGAAATGCGCTTCCCGTACAGCGTCGCCGCCGACAGGATAAACGCCGCCAGCACCACAAAGCCGTCACCCTGCCAGACAAAGCTAAAATCGCTCAATGAACGATTAACATTCACCAGCATTACGCCGGCAAAGCCGACAATACAGCCGATGGCTTTGTTGTAGCTCAGCCTGTCATTCTGATAGATAAAGTGCGCCAGCAGAACGCTGAAGAAGGTACCGGTGGCGTTCATAATCGATCCCTTCACGCCGGTGGTAAACGCCAGGCCAACGTAGAAGAAAACGTACTGGATAGAGGTTTGCGTGACGCCAAGTATCGCCAGCTGCCCGCACTGACGGGGATTCAAGCGGGCAATCGGCTTACGCTGCACCAGCGCGAAGAGCAGCAGCAGCGCGCCGGCAAACAGAAAGCGATAGCCAGCAAAGACGATTTTAGACGGCACATCATCAGTGGCAATCTGAAACAGTTCATAGCCGCTTTTAATCGCCGGATAGGAGCTTCCCCACAGCAGACAGCAGAGGGTTGCGCAGGCATAAGCCACTTTCTTGCGGGAAAAAATCGAGGGTGCGTCCATTCACTTCACCAGAAATAAAATAGTGTTTTATTTTATTATCCAGAAAGTTGCTAAGAATAGCCACCATACCAGGAAAAGATTCGACAAAGACAGAAAAGCAAAACGCCGGCACAAGGCCGGCGTCTCGACGTGAGTTGAGTAAAAAATTACTCAGCTACAACGTTAACAACCAGTTTAGCGAAAACTTCGCTGTGAACCTGGAAGTCCACTTCGTGCTCACCGGTGGTGCGCAGAACGCCGTTCGGCAGACGAACTTCGCTCTTAGCAACGGCAACGCCAGCTGCAGTTACAGCGTCAGCGATGTCGCGAGTACCGATGGAACCGAACAGTTTACCTTCGTCGCCAGATTTAGACGCGATGGTAACGGTGCCCAGTGCGTTGATTGCTTCAGCACGTGCGTTAGCAGCGCCCAGAACTTCAGCCAGTTTGGCTTCCAGTTCAGCACGGCGTGCTTCGAAGAATTCAACGTTTTTCTTGGTAGCAGGAACAGCTTTACCCTGTGGTACCAGGAAGTTACGAGCATAGCCCGCTTTAACGTTAACCTGATCACCCAGGCTACCCAGGTTTGCTACTTTATCAAGCAGAATAACTTGCATTACCTTATCCTCTCAAAGTCGTATTAATGGACCGTGACCGATTACTGATGACGATCAGTGTACGGCAGCAGGGACAGGTAGCGAGCGCGTTTGATAGCGCGTGCCAGCTGACGCTGATATTTTGCACGGGTACCGGTGATACGGCTCGGGACAATCTTACCGCTTTCGGTGATGTAGTTTTTCAGCGTAGCGATATCTTTATAGTCGATCTCTTGAACGCCTTCCGCGGTGAAACGGCAGAACTTGCGACGACGGAAATAACGTGCCATATGGCTAGTCTCCAGAATCTATCAATTCAATCTGCTCGGCATGCAGAACCATTTTGCTCAAGCCGTTCTTTGCCTTGTGGCAAGAGATGAACCCTCGAACGATTACTGCGCTACCGACCGTTATACTGTGAGTAATGGCCTGGTTCTGGTGTCCGCTAATTATCACGGGCATCTGGCACCATGCCTGCCGGTGAAAACCGGCTTCCTCCTGCACTGAACGATGCTCAAGCACGAACTGGCAGTGTGGAATTCCTGACGGGCTGACCTTACGAAGTGGAGTCCTGCATACAATGCCGGACAGCTCCAGACGGTTGGTCATCAGGATTACTCTTCAGAATCCCCAGCTTCAGAATCATCTGCGGTTTCGTTGGCGAAATCTTCGCGACGCTCACGGCGCTCGTCTTTCGCTTTAACCATCGGAGATGCTTCGGTAACAGCGTGCTTAGTACGCATTACCATGCTGCGGATAACGGCGTCGTTGAAGCGGAAGTTAGTTTCCAGCTCATCGATCGCTTCCTGCGGCGCTTCAACGTTCAGCAGAACGTAGTGAGCTTTGTGCAGTTTGTTGATCGGATAAGCCAGCTGACGGCGGCCCCAGTCTTCCAGACGGTGGATCGTACCTTCTGCTGCAGTGATTGCACCAGTGTAACGTTCGATCATGCCCGGAACCTGTTCGCTCTGGTCAGGATGGACCATAAAAACGATTTCGTAATGACGCATCGAATTGCTCCTTACGGATTATTCAGCCTCCTGTCTGGGTCAGCCGCGGCCCATGGAGGCAAGGAACGTGTTAAAGGGCGGCTGAAAAATTGACGCGTCATAATACGGGCGAGCGGGGTTTAAGACAAGTGAATTGTGCAAATAATTCGCACTAAGCGCGAAGTGGCCTTAAGCCGGTGATTTAAAATTAATCAACGACGGAAGCGACAATTTTTTGAACAACTGCATCAGAAATGGTCGCGATACGCCAGACAGGCAGAGATTACACTTAGATCAGAAGCAATCCATACCCCAGGGAAGCGGGTGAACGTCAGGAGCGTCATAAGGAGGTAGGTGATGAAATACATCCTCATAACCATGATGGCAGCGCTTTTGTTGAGCGCCAACGCGCTGGCTGCTATTAAAATCGATGCCCGCCAGGCCCGCAACATGGACGATGTGCAGAGCCTCGGCGTTATCTATATCAACCACAACATCGCCACCGAGCAGGAAGCCGACCAGGCGCTTAGCCAGCAGAGCGATGCTCAGGGAGCGAAGTACTTCCAGCCGATCCTCATTCATGAACCGGGAAGCGACGGCGCCATTCACGCCAGTGCCGCCATTTACCGCTAGTTTTCCCGGATCGTTGGCTTCTTCCCGTTGCAGGGAGAAGCCAACGATGGCATTGCCCGGCGGTCATACCCGCACAATCGCGCCTTAATGCAATTGAGAATTATTTTTTCTCGTGACTTATCAGCGCCAGCGTAACCTGATTTAATCACTCTTTAACCGCATGATTATCCGGAGTGCTTCATGGTTCCGCGTTTTGCCACGCTAAGCCGTATCCCAAAAGGGGTTTGGGTTCTTGGCGGCGTTAGCCTGCTGATGGATGTTTCCTCGGAAATGATCCACAGCCTGCTCCCTCTATTTATGGCCACCACGCTGGGAGCCAGCGTCATTATTATCGGCATTATCGAAGGCGTCGCGGAAGCCACCGCGCTGATACTGAAGGTGTTTTCCGGCGTCATCAGCGATTATGTCGGCAAGCGTAAAGGGCTGGCGCTGCTCGGCTATGGCCTGGGTGCGCTGAGCAAGCCTCTTTTCGCCATCGCGCCCACCTCAGGCGTGGTGTTTAGCGCCCGGATGATCGACCGCGTGGGCAAAGGGATACGCGGCGCGCCGCGGGATGCGCTGGTCGCCGACGTCACCCCGCCGGAAATTCGCGGAGCCGCCTACGGGCTGCGCCAGTCGCTGGATACCATCGGCGCTTTTCTGGGGCCGCTGCTTGCCGTCGCGCTGATGTTTGTCTGGGATAACGATTTCCAGTCTATTTTTTGGGTCGCGGCGATCCCCGCCGTTCTCTCTATCGCTTTACTGGGCTTTGGATTAAAAGAGCCCAGGACGGCGGTCGTCCAGAAACGCACTAACCCCCTGCGCCGCGAGAATCTCAAGAAGCTTTCCGCCGCCTACTGGTGGGTGGTGGCTATCGGCTCGATTTTTACCCTTGCCCGCTTCAGCGAAGCCTTTCTGGTCCTGCGCGCCCAGCAGATGGCGATCCCGCTGTTCGCTATTCCGCTGGTGATGGTCGCCATGAATCTGGTTTACAGCCTGACCGCCTATCCATTCGGGAAACTATCGGACAGCATGAGCCACAGCAGAATGCTGCAGTGGGGCCTGCTGGTGCTGATCGCCGCCGATATCGTGCTGGCGCTCAGCAGCCACTGGAGCACGCTTTTAGCCGGCGTCGCGCTGTGGGGTATTCATATGGGCATGACGCAGGGTCTGCTGGCGGCGATGGTGGCGCACACCGCCCCGCCTGAACTGCGCGGAACAGCGTTCGGGATGTTCAACCTGATGAGCGGCATCGCCCTGCTGCTGGCCAGCGCCGGTGCGGGCGTGCTGTGGGAAGTTCTGGGCGCCGCCTCGACGTTTTACGCCGGCGCGATAATCTGCGTCGTGACGCTGGTTGGCATGCGCTGCATGCCGTCGGCTTATCAGCAAAACTAAAAATGGCTCCGGAGCAGACCGGTTGATTCATCATAAAGATGAAATGCTCCGGAGCACCTGTTTCACTTTTGCCCGTAATAGGCATCTGGCCCGTGCTTGCGCATAAAATGCTTGTCCATCAGCCAGCTATCGATGGGCTTCAGCTGCGGGTTGATCGCGCGAGCAATCCACGCCATCCGCGCCACCTCTTCCATCACCACCGCGTTATGCACCGCATCGTGCGCATTCTTGCCCCAGGCAAAAGGCCCGTGCTGGTAGACCACGATGCCCGGCGTATGCAGCGGCTCAACGTCACCCAGCGTTTCGATAATCACGTGGCCCGTGTTCAGCTCATAAGCCTCCGCCACTTCCTGCGCGCTTAACGCCCGGGTGCAGGGAATGTCGCCAAAGAAGTAGTCCGCGTGGGTCGTCCCCAGCGCGGGAATAGCCAGACCCGCCTGCGCCCAGGCCGTCGCGTGCGTCGAGTGGGTATGCACCACGCCGCCAAGGCTCGGATAGCGGCGATACAGCGCCAGATGCGTGGCGGTATCGGAAGAAGGACGATAGCGACCTTCCACCACGTTCCCCTCGAGATCCACGACCACCATATCGTCCGCTTTCATGGTCTCGTAGGCGACGCCGCTGGGCTTAATCGCCACCAGCCCCCGTTCGCGGTCGATAGCGCTGACGTTACCCCAGGTAAAAGTGACCAGGCCGTAGCGCGGTAAATCCATATTGGCGTCGAAAACCTGCCGTTTCAGCGTTTGCATTATGCCACCTCCAGCAGACCGGCGCTGGCCATCCGCGCCTTCACCCAATCGCGCGCTTTCGCGACCTCGGCGGCGGGATCGTCGGTCGTTTCGCTCCACATTTCAATTAGATACGGACCGCAGTAGCCCGTCTGCTTGAGCGTTTCGAAACAACGTTCAAAATCGACGACGCCTTCGCCGAACGGCACGTTTTTAAATACGCCGGGTTTCGTGTCTTTTATATGCACCGCCACGATATGCCCCATCCCGGCCTGAAGCTCCATCTGTACGTCGTTATCCCAGGCGGAAAGGTTGCCGATGTCCGGATAGAGCTGGAACCACGGATTATTCAGGTAGTGGGCGTAGCCCAGCGCCTTGCTGATCGAGTTCATCAGCGGGTAGTCCATAATTTCCATCGCCAGCGTTACCTGCGCGCGGCTGGCCATTTCAACGCTCTCTTTTAGCCCATCGCGGAAACGACGGCGCGTCTCGTTATTGGCTTCCTGGTAGTAGACGTCGTAGCCCGCCAGCTGGATTACGCGAATCCCCACATCCTGCGCCAGCCGAATCGCTTTGCGCATAATCTCCAGGCCCTGCGCCCGTACCGCGTCGTCTTCGCTACCGAGCGGGAAGCGCCGATGGGCGCTCAGGCACATTGAGGGCACGCGCACCCCGGTTTCCGCAATCGCGTTAACCAGCGCGAAGCGCTGCTCCCGGCTCCAGTCGAGCCGGGCCAGGCGGGCGTCAGTTTCATCGACCGACATTTCGACGAAATCAAAACCGAGCGCCTTAGCCAGCCGCAGACGTTCCAGCCAGCACTCCCCGGCGGGGAGCGCTTTTTCATAGATGCCGAGCGGAATAGGTTTCGACAGCATAGCCGCTCCTTAGCCCCACAGCTGGGCGATCGAACGTTTGAACTGCCGCGCGGCTTCCACCGGGGAAGCGGCGTCGCGAATGCTGCGGCCGGCGATAAAGACGTGGATCGGAATCCCCTGGAACAGCGGCAAATCCTCCAGCGCCAGGCCGCCGGTGACGGTGACTTTAAAGCCCATCCCGGACAGGCGTTTGATCGCGCTGATATCCGCCTCGCCCCACGCTACGCCGGCGGCCTGGGCATCGCGGCTGCGGTGATAAACCACCTGCTGAATGCCCGCTTCACGCCACTCCTGCGCCTGCTCCCAGGTCCAGTAGCCGGTCAGTTCGATCTGGACGTCGCCGTTGAACTCTTTCGCTACGTCCAGCGCGCCTTTGGTGGTGTTGATGTCCGCGCAGCAGATCACGGTGACCCAGTCGGCGTTGGCTTCAAAGCACATGCGGGAGAGAATTTTACCGGCATCGGCGATTTTGGCATCCGCCAGCACGATTTTGTTGGGATAGAGCGCCTTCAGGTCGCGAACGGCGCGTACGCCCTCAGCCACGCAGAGAATCGTACCGACTTCAATAATGTCCACTTCATCGGCAATCAGGCGCGTCGTTTCATACGCGGAAGACATAGATTGGTTATCGAGCGCAACCTGCAACATAGGTAATGACATTTTGGTGTTCCTTTTAAACGGCCGCTGCCGTAGCGTTATCAATTAATTCCAGGACTTCCTGCGCGGAGCGGCAGGCGCGTAAACGGTCAAAATTGGCTTCATCTTCAAACAGGTTGACGATCTGCATGATGCCGACTTCCTGATGGGTATTGGCATCCACGGCCGCCATGGTGATCAGGATGTCGACCGGGTCGTTATCCTCATGATTGAAAACCAGCGGCGTTTTCAGCGTAACCAGCGCAAAGCCCGTTTTCTTCACCCCCTCTTCCGGCCGACCGTGCGGCATCGCCAGACCGGGAGCAATCACAAAATAAGGGCCGTGCTGAGCAACGCCATCCAGAATGGCCTGGTAGTAGCGCGGCTCCACGACATCCGCCTTCACCAGTAAATCAACGCTCAGCTTGACGGCTTCCTGCCAGGTGCTGGCGTCAGCCTGTAAAAGGATGGAGTTGTTCTCCACCAGCGAATCACGTAATTTCATTTGGCGTCCTTACTTCACATCCTGCGGGAAGTGCGCTTTGATCACCTCCAGCAGTTTTGGGCCAAAATCCGCAGGCGAGAGCATGTTGCGCACGCCAACCACGTATTTGTTGCCGGAGACGCTAATCTCACCGGCGATATGGGTGGAGGCGATGATAATGTCCGCGCCGTTGAGTTCACTTTTGTATTCCCCCACCGCGCAGCTGTTTACCGTGTGATCGATATTTGACTGGGTCAAAAACTGGTCCACCTTCATCTTCATGATCATGGAACTTCCTTGCCCGTTGCCACATACAGCCAGAATACGTACGGTCATAGTCAAAACTCCTTATTGAGCAGAAGCATCTGCCAGTTGTTTTTCCGCGTCCTCTTCAGCGCGCAGCGTGCGCCCTGCGAAGAACATATAAGCCAGTGCGATAATGATAATGACGGCCATAAACGCGATACCGATGGAGGCGAAGCCCTGCATCATCGGCGGCGCCAGAATTGACCAGTCCGCCATGCCCATCCAGGCGCTCATGCCGGTCAGCTTCACCGCCCAGACGCAGCCAAAGATTTCGATCATGCCCATCACCAGACAAATCTTGAGCGCCGCGCGCCAGCCGCCAAAGTGGTTAGCAAAGACGCCGATGGTGGCGTTCGAGAAAAACATCGGGATAAAGCCCGGAATAATCAGAATGGAAGAGCCGAAGCCGACCAGAATACCGACGGCGATCAGCTGGCCGATGGTGCCCCACATAAAGCCCCAGACGACGGCGTTTGGCGCAAAGCTATAGATCGCCGCACAGTCAATGGCCAGTACGGCGCCGGGAATCAGGCGCTGGGAGATACCGTTGAACGCCTCGGAAAGTTCGGCGACGAACATGCGCACGCCCTGGGTGATAATGAAAATCGCGACGGCGAACGAGAAGCCCGTTTGCAGGATATAGACCGTCCAGTGGGTGTTACCCGCCATCGCCTGTACGGTGTCGATGCCGAAGGAGAGCAGAATCGCGCCGAAGAAAATGGTCATCACGATGGCCGTGGAGACGATGTTGTCGTGAAAGATGTTCAGCCAGCCCGGCAGCTTAAGATCCTCAACGCTCTCCTCTTTTTTACCCAGATACGGGGCGACCTTGTAAGCAATCCATGAAGCGAACTGCTGCTGGTGTCCGATGGAGAAGCCGCAGCCGTCGGTCACTTCCTGGGTCGGCTTATACATCATGTTCGAGGTAATGCCCCAATAGAGCGACACCAGTACCGCTGTACAGATGATGGTCGTCCACATCGGGTAGCCGAAGATGTAAAAAGAGACGGCAATCAGCCCCGCCTGCTGGAACATGATGTGCCCGGTCAGCATGATGGTGCGAATACCGGTAATACGCCGCAGCAGGACATAACAGATATTCAGCGCCAGGGCTAACAGCACGGCATAGCCCACCCAGCTGTAGGCGTCGCCCATGCGTTCGATCGTGGCCATCATTGACGCGTAGGTATCGGAGATAGCGCCGTTAATGCCGTAAACCTCAGACATTTTCGCCACGACCGGCTTAAACGTGCTGGTCAGAATGCCGGAGCCGGCCTGCAGCAGCATAAAACCGATAATGGTTTTAATCGTCCCTTTAACAATAACGCTGGCGCTTTTGCGCAGCAGGATATAGCCCAGGCAGGTCACAATACCCAGCAGCAGCGGGGCGTTTGTCATAACCTGGTTAAAGAACACGGTAAAGATGTGGTAGAGAATCTCCATAACACACTCCAGAAGGTGGACGCTCTGAACGCACGCTACGCCCAGGTTGGTTGTTGCGATCACTCTAATAATCAAAAATAATCACAACAAGATTATATTTGATTAAATGTGACGCACGCCGCAAATAATCACACAATCCGCCATCGTATTAATTCTCATTTCTACAAAATGTAAAATAGTATATTTAAATCAATGAAATAAAACCTAACTCATGTCATAACGTCAGCCTGCCCCTCTTTTTACTCTCCACGATCCCCCTCATGAAGGGCAAATTTCAGGATTGCAATCCTGAACAAACGGTGCCAGTATTCGTCAAAACAAATCACATTGTGATTACTTTTGATAATATGTGAGGGAAAAACAAATGAGTAAAGTACAAACCATCACCCGCGAATCATGGATCCTGAACACTTTTCCGGAGTGGGGTAGCTGGCTGAACGAAGAAATTGAACAAGAGCAGGTTGCGCCGGGCACCTTTGCCATGTGGTGGTTGGGCTGTACGGGCATCTGGCTGAAATCCGAAGGCGGAGCCAATATCTGCGTCGATTTCTGGTGCGGTACCGGCAAGCAAAGCCACGGGAATCCGCTGATGAAAACGGGCCACCAGATGCAGCGTATGGCCGGCGTGAAGAAGCTCCAGCCAAACCTGCGCACCACTCCGTTTGTTCTCGATCCGTTCGCTATTCGCCAGATCGACGCCGTACTGTCCACTCACGATCATAACGATCATATTGATGTGAACGTGGCCGCCGCGGTCATGCAGAACTGCGCCGAGGACGTGCCGTTCATCGGCCCGCAAACCTGCGTCGACCTGTGGATAGGCTGGGGCGTTCCAAAAGAGCGCTGTATCGTGATGAAACCAGGGGATGTGGTTAAAATAAAGGATGTTGAAATCCACGCGCTTGACGCTTTTGACCGTACGGCCCTGATCACCTTACCCGCGGATCAAAAAGCCGCAGGCGTCCTGCCGGACGGAATGGATCAGCGCGCGGTGAACTATTTGTTCAAAACGCCGGGCGGCAACCTGTATCACAGCGGCGATTCCCACTACTCCAACTACTACGCGAAGCACGGTAACGAACACCAGATCGACGTGGCGCTGGGCTCCTATGGCGAGAACCCGCGCGGTATCACCGACAAAATGACCAGCGCCGATATCCTGCGCATGGCCGAGTCGCTGAATGCTAAAGTGGTAATCCCGTTCCATCACGATATCTGGTCAAACTTCCAGGCCGATCCGCAGGAAATCCGCGTTTTGTGGGAGATGAAAAAAGATCGTCTGCAGTATGGCTTTAAGCCTTTCATCTGGCAGGTGGGCGGAAAATTCACCTGGCCGCTGGATAAAGACAACTTCGAATACCATTATCCGCGCGGATTCGACGATTGCTTCACGATGGAACCGGACCTGCCCTTTAAGTCGTTCCTGTAAGGCTTCTCCGGCGGGACCGCCCGCCGGAAATTATCCCCGTCAGCATTAGTATTTTCACCTGATTTCAAATATCATCTTTGCTTATCACTTTTAATCGGATTTGCTCATGACGGAAGCGCAAAGACATCAAATTTTACTGGATTTGCTGGCACAAACGGGATTTGTCACCGTGGAGCAGGTGATTTCCCGGCTGGGAATTTCTCCGGCGACGGCACGACGCGATATCAACAAACTCGACGAAAGCGGCAGGCTGAAAAAAGTCCGCAACGGCGCGGAAGCCATCAGCGAGCAGCGCCCGCGCTGGTCGCCAATGAATATTCACCAGGCGCAAAACCACGATGAGAAGGTACGGATTGCGCGTGCGGCTTCGCAGCTGGTCAACCCTGGCGAAAGCATCGTCATTAACTGCGGCTCTACCGCATTCCTGCTTGGGCAGGAGCTGTGCGGCAAACCGGTACAGATCATCACCAACTATTTGCCGCTGGCCAACTATCTGATCGATCAGGAACACGACAGCGTCATCATTATGGGCGGGCAGTATAACCGCAGCCACTCTATCACCCTGAGCCCGCAGGGCAGCGAAAACAGCCTGTATGCCGGGCACTGGATGTTCACCAGCGGCAAAGGGTTGACCGCCGAAGGGCTGTATAAAACCGATATGCTGACGGCGATGGCGGAGCAAAAAATGCTTAACGTCGTCGGCAAACTCGCGGTCCTGGTCGACAGCAGCAAAGTCGGCGAACGCGCCGGAATGCTCTTTAGCCAGGCCGGGCAAATCGACCTGGTGATTACCGGTAAACAGGCGGATGAGGCGATCCTCAAGCAGCTTGAGGATCAGGGCGTACAGGTGATTCGCGTTTAAAGGTGACGTTGAAAAAAGTCCACCGTCGCGGCTAACGCTTCCGGCGTAATGCGGTGGCGGACGCCTTTCTGCCAGAGGCAGGTTAAATTGTCGGCCAGCGCGTTTTGCTGCAGCGCCTGCTGCAGGCGGAAGGTTTCCCCCGGCGGCACGACATCATCTTCATCGCCGTGCCAGAGCAGCAGCGGACGGCTGGCCAGGGTCGCCAGCTGCTGGCTGACGTCCCACGCCACCAGCTGTTCTGCATCGAACGAAGGCGAAGGGAAAAGCGCCTGCGAGAGCGAACTGAAATAGCCTGACCCCATCAGGCAGGCTACGCTTTTCAGCTCCGGGTGGTGGGTCATAATCCCTAATGCCGTCATTCCGCCCATCGATGCGCCTGCCACCGCCAGCCTGTCGTCAGCAAGCCATCCCCGATCCCGAATCGCCTCCTGTAGTGCCGGAAATTCAATAAAATTGTTCATCAGAATCGGCCAGAAGCGCTGCATCCGCCCCTGCTCGTCTCCCCGGTAGCGCGCGCCGTGTTCCGCTGCATCAGGCATAATCACCCGAAACCCCGCCTCTGCAAGCGCAACGGCAAAATAGCTGTAGACCAGCTTAGAAGAGGTAAAACCATGATAAAAGACAATGCAAGGCAGCGCCGTATCCACGGCGCCCTGCGGGTACGCATGGAGAACCTCCCCACCCGCAAGGTTACGCATTTCTAGTGCAATCATTTACCGTCTCCTTTCTCTCAAGTGATGTTATGTTATTACTCAAGTCGCTCGTTCGCACATGATTCATAATCTTGAGAACCAGATTACGCTTTCACGATATTTTCATTCGAAAATCGCGTACGGGATAACAATTTGGGAACATTCCCCGGAAATGACATTCAGGCTACCACTACACTATGACTAACAGGAAACGAGATATGGTTATGCGTAGGTTTGCACCGTGGTTAATGGCAATCGCTTTAACCGGCTGTAGCGCCCTACAGGGGACGCCAAAGGCGCCGCCGCCGGCAACCGACCATCCACAAGAGATCCAGCGTAATCAGACGGCGGGTCTGCAGAAGATGGGGACGGTAAGCGTATTAATGTACGGCTCACCGATGGATGTCGAGGCTGCGCTAAAGGTCAAAGCTGAGGCGGCTAAAGCGGATTACTACGTCATCATAATGATTGATGACACCATGGTTCCGGGCCAGTGGTATTCGCAGGCAATTTTGTACCGTAAATAGCGGTCAACCTTTAAGCCAGCTTTACACTGCTTTGCATCCATTCACGTTCTCCTGTGCATAATAACGTTCGGCCAGCTGTAACCTGGCAGAACGTTAGCAACGGACTGCCCTCAGGACTATGTGAAATGGAGCTGACGATGAAACGAACTTTTACCCTACCCAGCCTGATGTTGACCACCGTCACGGCCAATACTTCCGCGCAGTCAGCGGAGTTTGCCAGCGCTGACTGCGTAACGGGCCTGAACGAAATTGGCCTGATTTGCGTTAACAACATCTCGGGCAGCCAGCAGGATGTTGAACACGCTATCGCCGTGCAGGCCGATGAGCAGGGCGCCTCCTGGTATCGCATCGTCCAGATGTACGAGGAGCAGCAGCCGGACAACTGGCGGGTACAGGCCATTCTTTATGCCTGAGGCGCCTGTCGTCCACGCCCCGTTGCCCGTAACAGTAAGTCATCCAGCGTCTGCTCATCCAGCCGCATGCCGCCGCGCGCGTCGAGCATCATACGGCACCAGGCCTCTGCCAGCGGCGGTGACGCGAAGCGTAATAGCTGCGCCCCAACGCCCAGCATATAGACCAGCCGGGTAATCTCCCGCCCCTGCTCTTCCAGAGGCCGCCGTAGCCACTGCTGCAGCTGCCGCCACGTCCGATCGAAATGACGATTTTGCCCTTTCACTTCCGCGCACTCCGCCGCCAGAAGTTCGAGCGCCGCCGGCTGCTTCATCAGAACCCGCATCACGTCCAGACACATAATATTACCGGAACCTTCCCAGATGCTGTTTACCGGCATTTCACGGTACAAACGCGGTAATTCACTCTCTTCACAATAGCCTGAACCGCCCAGTACCTCCATCGCCTCGGCGACGAACGCGATCCCGGATTTGCAGACAGCAAATTTCGCGGCGGGCGTGAACAGCCTTGCCCATAGCGCTTCCTGCACATCGTCGCGCCTGTCCCAGGCCCTCGCCAGGCGGAACAGAAAGGCGGTTTGCCCTTCCAGCCGCAGCGCCATCTGCCCCAGAACCTGACGCATTATCGGCTGATCGACCAGATTTTTACCAAATGCCTGACGCTGCAGAGCATGGTATAGCGCTACCGAATAGGCCCGGCGCATCAGCGCATGGCTACCCAGCGCGCAGTCAAAACGGGTCAGGCCGCCCATTTTGAGAATTTGCCGGACGCCATCGCCCTCTTCTCCGACCAGCCAGCCGCAGGCATTGAAAAACTCGACTTCGCTGCTGGCGTTCGCGCGGTTACCTAATTTATCTTTCAGCCTTTCCAGATGTACACCGTTACGCTGGCCATCCGGCAACAGGCGCGGAACAAAAAAGCAGGAGAGGCCCGCCGGCGCCTGAGCCAGCACCAGATGAGCATCGCTCTGCGGTACCGAGAAAAACCATTTATGTCCGATCAGATGATAAAAGCCTTCTGCGCTTTTCTCCGCTCGCGTCGTGTTGCTCAGGACATCGGACCCGCCCTGCTTTTCCGTCATCCCCATCCCGATAAGCAGCCCGCGTTTCTGATTACCCGGCACAAGGTGCGGATCGTAGCGATCGCTTAATAGCGGCGATAGCCAGTCGCTAAAAGTCTCGGGTAAGGAGCGCTGCAGCAATGGAATCGCGGCAAAGGTCATGGTGGTGGGACACAGGGTGCCCGCCTCGACCTGCGCATGCAGCATAAAGCGGGCAGCGCGGGCAACGAAGGCGCCTTCACGAGCCTCTTCCTGCCAGGCAAGATTATGTACCCGGTTAGCGCACAGCCCCTGCATCAGTAAATGCCAGGCGGGGTGGAAACGAACATCGTCAAGACGCGATCCCGTTGCGTCATAGCGCAGCAGTTCCGGCGGATTGCTGTTGGCCAGGCGCCCCAGCTCCAGCGATTCGGCCGTCCCCAGCTGTTGGCCAATGCTCGCCAGCAGATCGCCATCCCAGCCCGCGCCTTCGCGGACGACGGCTTCACGCAGGGCGGTATCGGACAAGAATAAGTTACTGTTACATAGCGGCGAGGGTTGATTAAATACGGTATGAGTTTGCCAGTGCATTATGTTTCCCTCCTTCAATGGCTCTATCCATAAGTATGGACAACGGCGCACTTTCCGTCAGAGAACTCTGTTATAAAGTTCTCTCACAATCAGAAAGGGAATTTCATGATTCATTTAATTATTGAAGATCGGCAAAATGCGCCGAACTATATTCCGCTTATCCACCGCCATCTTCCTCATCTCGCGATGAGCGCTATCAAACAGAACCTGAACGCTTCCGGTTACGTCACCTCATTTGATGAAAACAAAATCTGCGATGACATTCTGGAAGAGCAGAATCCTATTGGAAATTTTCTTAATCTCATCAAAGTATTAAAGAATCGAGGCGCGCAGCTTAAATTCCTCGAGCAAACGGGAGATGAACCGGGAGAGGAATTACCCTTGAGCCAGGTCCTGAACTATGTTGAAAGAGGTCTCGACATTGCCCGTCGGATAGAGCGAGAAGGCGGTCAGAACTGAAGAAGATAAGCCATTCCAGAGAATGGCTTATTTGGAAAGAAGAGATTAGCTGCGCTGGCGTACCGCTTCAAACAGGCAAATACCGGTGGCGACCGATACGTTCAGCGACGACACGCTACCGGCCATCGGGATGCTGATCAACTCGTCGCAGTGCTCCCGGGTCAGGCGGCGCATGCCTTCGCCTTCCGCCCCCATGACCAGCGCCAGCGATCCGGTCATTTTGCTCTGGAACAGCGTATGATCGGCCTCGCCGGCGGTACCGACGATCCAGACGTTCTCTTCCTGCAGCAGACGCATGGTACGCGCCAGGTTGGTGACGCGGATCAGCGGGACGTTTTCCGCCGCGCCGCAGGCCACTTTTTTCGCCGTGGCATTCAGCTGCGCAGAACGGTCTTTGGGGACAATCACCGCATGCACGCCAGCGGCGTCAGCGCTACGTAAACAGGCGCCGAGGTTGTGCGGATCGGTCACGCCGTCAAGGATCAAAAAGAACGGCTGATCGAGAGAGGCGATCAGATCCGGCAGATCGTTCTCCTGATACTGACGTCCGGGCTTCACGCGGGCAATAATTCCCTGATGAACGGCGCCTTCGCTTTTCTCATCCAGAAACTGGCGGCTGGCGACCTGAATCACCACGCCCTGCGCTTCCAGGGCATGGATCAGCGGCATAAGGCGCTTATCCTCACGGCCTTTCAGAATAAAGACTTCCTGAAAACGTTCAGGAGCGCGCTCCAGCAGTGCCTGCACCGCGTGGATGCCGTAAATCATTTCACTCATTTATCTACTCGTTTAGGTTCTGTTATCCGTTCCCTTCCCCCCGCCCCGCCACGATGTCGGGAGGCGCGGGGGGAAAGGGAATCGCACTACTCAGCGATATTCTTTTTCTTCGCCGCGCGCTTGGCTTTGGTCGCTGCGGCTATCTTCTGGGTTTTCTCCGACGGCTTCTTCGCTTTCTTCTCGCCTTTTGGCTGAGCGGCTTTCGGCTGAGACTGACCTTTCTGTTTGCGGAATGCGCTATCCGGCTCGAAGTTTACCTGCTTGCCCGCCTGACGGCGACGTCCGGAAGATTTACCTGCGCCGCCCTTCTTCGCTTTTTCACGCTCGGTCTTACCGACGTTGCGCGGCGCGCGCTCGCTGGAGATAAGCGAGAAGTCAATTTTACGCTCGTCCATGTTGACCGCTTCAACGCGCACTTCCACGCGATCGCCCAGTCGATAGGTCTGGCCGCCGGATTCACCAATCAGACGCTGTCCGACCTGATCGAAGCGGTAGTAGTCGTTATCGAGGGAAGAGACGTGCACCAGACCATCAATAAACAGCTCATCCAGACGGACGAAGAAACCAAAGCCGGTCACGCTGGCAATCACGCCCTTAAAGACGTTACCCACCTGATCCAGCATGAAATCACACTTCAGCCAGTCCGAAACATCGCGCGTCGCTTCATCAGCACGACGCTCGGTCATTGAACAGTGCGCCCCCAGCTGCAGCATCTCGTCCATGCTGTAGTGCCAGCCGCCGGTCTCGGTGCTATTGCCTTTATGTCCCTGCTCTTTCGCCAGTAAATACTTGATCGCGCGATGCAGCGAAAGGTCAGGATAGCGGCGAATCGGCGAGGTGAAGTGGGCATAGGATTGCAGCGCCAGACCAAAGTGGCCGCGGTTTTCCGGGTCGTATATCGCCTGTTTCATCGACCGCAGCAGCATGGTTTGCAGCATCTCTGCATCCGGACGATCGGCGATAGAGGTCAGTAATTCCGCATAGTCGCGCGGCTCCGGCTTGTTGCCGCCAGGCAGTTCAAGCCCCAGCTCCGCGAGCACCGAACGGAATGCGGTAATCGCTTCCGTACTCGGTTTGTCATGGATACGGAACAGCGCCGGTTCCTCGGCCTTCTCAACGAAGCGCGCAGCGGAGATGTTCGCCAGGATCATGCACTCTTCAATCAGCTTGTGCGCATCGTTACGCTGAGTCTGCTCAATACGTTCAATGCGGCGTTCAGCATTAAAGATGAATTTAGCTTCTTCACTCTCAAATGAGATACCGCCGCGTTCTTCACGCGCGCCGTCCAGCACTTTGTAGAGGTTATGCAGCTCTTCAATATGCTTAACCAGCGGCGCGTACTGCTCACGCAGATCCTGGTCGCCCTGCAGCATATGCCAGACTTTGGTATAGGTCAGACGGGCATGGGAGCTCATCACCGCTTCGTAGAATTTGAAGCCGGTCAGACGCCCCTTGGCCGAAATCGTCATTTCACAAACCATACAGAGCCTGTCGACCTGAGGATTCAGTGAACACAGGCCGTTAGAGAGCACTTCAGGCAGCATCGGAACCACCTGAGACGGGAAGTAGACCGACGTGCCGCGGCTGCGCGCTTCGCCATCCAGCGGCGTACCCGGGCGCACGTAGTAGCTCACATCGGCGATCGCCACCCACAGACGCCAGCCACCGCCGCGTTTCTTCTCGCAGTACACGGCATCATCAAAGTCACGGGCGTCTTCGCCATCAATGGTGACCAGCGGCAGGCTGCGTAAATCAACGCGCCCTTGTTTCGCCTCTTCCGGTACCTGTTCTTTCAGGCCGGCGACCTGTTTTTCGACCGCTGGCGGCCAGACGTAGGGAATTTCATGGGTGCGCAGGGCCATATCGACCGCCATGCCGGTACCCATATTGTCGCCGAGGACCTCAACGATCTTGCCGACCGCTTTGGTGCGGCGGGTTGGGCGCTGGGTCAGCTCAACCACCACCACAAACCCCATCCGCGCGCCCATGATCTGTTCCGGGGGGATCAGGATATCGAAGCTCAGGCGGCTGTCATCCGGCACCACGAAGCCAACGCCCGCATCGGTAAAGTAGCGGCCCACAATCTGGCCCGTTTTTGGCACCAGTACGCGGACAATACGCGCTTCGCGACGGCCTTTACGGTCGGCGCCCAGCGGCTGCGCCAGCACCTGATCGCCGTGAATACAGGTTTTCATCTGCTCGGACGACAGATACAGGTCATCTTTACGGCCTTCAACGCGCAGGAAGCCATAACCATCGCGATGACCGATAACGGTCCCTTTCAGCAGGTCAAGACGTTCCGGCAGCGCATAGCACTGACGACGCGTAAATACCAGCTGACCATCGCGTTCCATTGCGCGCAGTCTGCGGCGCAATGCTTCTTGTTGTTCTTCGCCTTCAATATTCAGCTCTATTGCCAGCTCATCTCGGCTAGCCGGTTTTTCGCGTTTTGCTAAATGATCGAGGATAAATTCCCGGCTCGGGATTGGATTAGCGTATTTTTCAGATTCGCGGTCCAGGAAAGGATCTTGTGACATGTCGGTTCCTCCGTTGTCATCTCCAGTGAAGTTTACGTCACTCCACCAGCAATAATTTATAAAGCGGTTGATTCTTTTCAACCAAATCGGCCAGCGTGTAGTTATCCAGTTCCTTGAGAAAACTTTGCGCGGCTTCAGCAAGCGCCTGTTTCAGACGACAGGCGGGCGTAATATGGCAAAATTCGCTGCTGCAGTTGACCAACGAGAGCGGCTCCAGATCGCGAACAACATCACCCACGCGAATCATATTTGCCGGTTTCCCCAGACGAATTCCCCCGTTTTTTCCCCGTACCGCCGTCACGTACCCCACGCGACTTAGCTGATTGATTATTTTAACCATATGATTACGGGAAACGCCGTAAACCTCCGTCACTTCGGAGATGCTGGTCATTCTTCCATCCGGTAGCGACGCCATATAAATCAGCGCGCGTAATCCGTAATCAGTGAAACTCGTTAACTGCACAATCAACCTCAGGGAAAAGAAAAACAGAGTGCGTCGGTAGACAATTACTATTGATGATAAACCAGCCAGCGCTCAGGCCGCTAATTTATTTAAATGGGGCGGGCGAACAGCAAAAACAAGAGGCGCCTTAACGGCGCCCCTGGAGATCGTTATGCGTCGAACGGATCGCGCAAAATCATCGTCTCGGTACGGTCAGGACCGGTAGAGATAATATCAACCGGTACGCCGGTCAGCTCTTCAATGCGTGCGATGTAGTTCAGCGCTGCCTGCGGCAGACCGCTGCGCTCTTTCACGCCAAAGGTGGTTTCAGACCAGCCCGGCATGGTTTCGTAAATCGGCTCGATGCCTTCCCAGTTGTCAGCAGCCAGCGGAGTGGTCGTCACTTCGCGGCCATCCGGCATCCGGTAGGCTACGCAGATTTTAACTTCTTTCAGGCCGTCCAGGACGTCCAGCTTAGTCAGGCAGAAACCGGACAGGGAGTTAATCTGCACCGCGCGGCGCACCGCTACGGCATCCAGCCAGCCGGTACGACGACGACGGCCGGTGGTAGCGCCAAACTCGTTACCCTGCTTGCACAGGAACTCGCCGGTTTCATCAAACAGCTCAGTCGGGAACGGACCCGCGCCTACGCGAGTGGAGTAGGCTTTGATGATACCCAGAACGTAGTCTACATAACGCGGACCCAGACCGGAGCCGGTCGCCACGCCACCTGCGGTGGTGTTGGAAGAGGTTACGTACGGATAGGTACCGTGGTCGATATCGAGCAGCGTGCCCTGTGCGCCTTCAAACATGACGAAATCGCCACGCTTGCGCGCCTGGTCAAGCAGATCGGAAACGTCAACAACCATCGCGGTCAGGATGTCGGCAATCGCCATGACGTCATCGAGAACCTTCTGGTAGTCAACCGCTTCAGCTTTGTAGAAATTCACCAGCTGGAAGTTGTGATATTCCATCACTTCTTTCAGTTTCTCAGCGAAGGTGGCTTTATCAAACAGATCGCCAACGCGCAGACCGCGGCGAGCCACTTTATCTTCGTAAGCCGGGCCGATACCGCGACCGGTCGTACCGATAGCTTTCGCGCCGCGCGCTTTTTCACGCGCGACATCCAGCGCGACGTGATATTCGAGGATAAGCGGGCACGCTTCAGAAAGCAGCAGACGCTCGCGGACAGGGATACCACGGTCTTCCAGACCTTTCATCTCTTTCATCAGCGCAGCCGGAGAAAGCACGACACCGTTACCGATGATGCTGGTGACATTCTCGCGAAGAATACCTGATGGAATGAGATGGAGGACGGTTTTTTCACCGTTGATTACGAGAGTATGGCCGGCGTTGTGACCGCCCTGATAGCGCACAACATATTTAGCCCGTTCAGTCAGGAGATCGACGATCTTCCCTTTACCTTCGTCACCCCATTGGGTGCCCAGTACGACGACGTTGTTACCCATTTTTCAAAATCACCGTTTGCTTAAAAATGGATTCTACCATCGCTTTTTCAGAGTTACAGCACTTTTTGCACTCAAAAGGCGGGAAATTAGTCTACTTTACGCTCAGCCAATCGTTTTCCTCAACATGTAGTAGATGACGATACCGGCAACCACAAGACCTCCGCCAAACCGGCGTAATAAATTATCCGGTAATTGACTCATCGTGGCGACCATTCGACGCCACGCGCGCGGATAAAGCAACGGCCCAAGCCCTTCAAGTACTAAAACCAGCGCCAGTGCCAGCCAAATTGTAGAGTTCATTATTCACCTTTATTTAAGTACAGCCACCGTCGCTCACCCCTGTGAGTCGTTGCTCAATTCATATTCTCCGGTATTTCATCATTGTTATGAACCGGCTTTATGAAACAAAATACATAACCCATTGGCGACCCCAAATCCGCTGCGAACATTGTAAAAAAGGCGCCTCAACGGGCGCCTTTTTGCTTACTCATTGCTTATCAGCGGGTCGCTGACGTGGGTGATTTCATATAGCGGAAGAAATCGCTGTCCGGGCTGAGAACCATTACATCCTGATTGCTCTGGAAGCTGTTCTCATACGCACGCAGGCTACGGATAAAGGCATAGAAGCCTGGATCCTGGCTGAATGCATCAGCAAACAGTTTCGCCGATTCAGCATCGCCTTCACCGCGCAGAATACGACCCTGACGCTCGGCTTCCGCCAGCGTTTTAGTCACTTCATAATCCGCGGTCGCGCGCAGTTTTTCAGCTTCTTCCTGACCCTGTGAACGGTGACGACGCGCTACCGCTTCACGCTCGGCGCGCATACGGTTGTAGATCGCTTCAGACACTTCGGCAGGCAGGTTGATCTGTTTAATACGCACGTCGACGACTTCAATACCCAGCGCCGCCATACTGTTCGGGTTGATCACCTGAACCTTACCGTTCGTTTCTGCTTCAACACGCTCCGCCGCTTTAGCAATCGCGTCATCGGCAGCCGGCGTACTGACTTCATCTTCTGTGCCCGCAGAACCTGAGTTCAGCGCATCGCGGACTTCCAGGGTCAGACGGCCGCGGGAGTCGGTCACGATGTCTTTCACATCCAGACGGCCAATTTCAGAACGTAGACGGTCAGAGAATTTACGCTTCAGCAGCACCTCGGCCTGGGAAACGTCACCGCCGCCGGTTGCCAGGTAGTAACGGCTAAAGTCGCTGATGCGCCACTTGATGTAAGAGTCAACAATCAGGTCCTTCTTCTCTTTGGTAACAAAGCGGTCGGCCTGGTTGTCCATCGTCTGGATACGCGCATCAAGCATCTTCACGGATTCAATAAAAGGAATCTTGAAGTGAAGGCCAGGCGCGTACACCAGCGGTTTGTTTTCATCGTCGCGCAGAACTTTACCAAAACGCAGCGTAATGCCGCGCTCGCCCTCTTTGACCACAAAGATGGACATGTAGAGCACCACCAGCACGATGACAATTATCGCGATAACAGATTTACGCATCGTTATTCCCCCTGACGCTGGTAGTCGTTACGCTGCGCGTTGGCGCGGCGTTGGTCCATAATGGTGCCTCCCGTAGAGGTAGAAGCGTTACTGGCGCTGTTTGAGCTGGCTGCAGGCGGCAGACGCAGCAGATCGCTTGCGCCACTGCTATCGCTCTTTGCCGCCGGCGCGCCGGCGCCTTTCAGCATCTGATCCAGAGGCAGAACCATCAGGTTGCTCCCCTTATCGTTAACCAGCACTTTGCGCGTATGGCTCAGCACTTTTTCCATGGTTTCGATATACAGACGCTCGCGGGTAATTTCCGGAGCCGCTTTATACTCAGGCAGAATTTTTGCAAAACGAGCCACTTCACCCTGCGCTTCAAGAACGGTCTGGGTCTTATAGGCGCGAGCCTCTTCAAGGATACGCTGCGCCTGACCGTTAGCCCGCGGCTGGACTTCGTTGGTGTAAGCTTCCGCTTCACGAATGTACTGCTGTTCGTTTTCACGCGCGGCAATCGCATCATCAAACGCGGCTTTTACTTCCTCCGGCGGACGCGCCGTCTGGAAGTTGACGTCGAGCAGGGTGATACCCATGTTGTACGGACGAATGGTCTCTTCCAGCTCGCGCTGGGTATCGCTACGAATGACGGTACGTCCTTCGGTCAGGATACGGTCCATGGTGTATTTACCGATCACGCCACGCAGGGCGCTGTCGGTGGCCTGACGCAGGCTGTCGTCCGCGCTGGTGACGCTAAACAGATAGCGTTCCGGATCGGTCACGCGGTACTGCACGTTCATCTCAACGCGCACGACGTTTTCGTCAGACGTCAGCATGACGCCGGAAGCCGCCAGTTCGCGGACCGACTCAACGTTAACCGCCTGAACATTATCAATGAAGGTAGGTTTCCAGTTAAGGCCAGGCTCAACCAGATGGCTAAATTTACCAAAGCGAGTGACGACGCCACGTTCAGCTTCTTTAATGGTATAGAAACCGCTGGCTGCCCAGATAATAACCGCAGCGGCGGCAACGATGCCGACGATACGTCCGCCCATTGGCCCGCGAGGTCCCTGAGAGCCGCTACCGCCGCCCAGTCCACCTTTTCCACCACCCAGGCCGCCAAGTTTTTTACTTAGCTTACGGAAGATATCATCCAGATCGGGAGGTCCCTGCTCGCGACCGCCTTTGTTGCCATTTCCCCCAGAGTTGCCGCCTTGGTTATTGCTGCTTCCCCACGGGTCGCGGTCCTGTCCGTTATTACCGGGCTGATTCCACGCCATGTATATGCTCCATATTTGTTTTTGATATCCCCACAGGGGTCAATATCTTCAGGCAAGCTGCAAGGTCAAATCACGTATTCAACCAGCGCTGGCTCTTGTTTACAGAGGCGACGCCAGTCAACGATCGGCATGCGCACCTGCAGACCAACGCTACCGTCATCCTCCATCCACTCTTTCTCTATCGCCTGAAGCTGATAGAACCGGCTTCTCAACCGACCTTCCTGCGGCGGCAGGCGCAGCGTGTGCTGGGCCACTTCACCAGAAAGCCGTTCCGTCAAAGCCTGAAAAAGCAGCGGTACGCCAACCCCGGTCTGGGCGGAAAGCCAGACCCGAATCGGTTTATTTTCTTCATCCCGATCGATACGCGGCTCAAAATCATCCAGCATGTCGATTTTATTCATGACCAGCAGCGCCGGGATCTCATCAGCTTCGATTTCCGCGAGCACCGTATTCACTGCGTCAATATTTTCCTGCACGCGCACATCGGCAGCATCAATGATATGCAGCAACAGCGTCGCCTGGCGCGTCTCCTGGAGCGTCGCTTTAAACGCGGCCACCAGATCGTGCGGCAGGTGGCGAATAAAGCCTACGGTATCCGCCAGGACGGTTTCGCCGACATCAGGGACATCAATCCGGCGCAGCGTTGGATCCAGAGTGGCGAACAGCTGGTTCGCAGCATAGACCTCGGCTTCGGTTATCTGGTTGAACAACGTGGATTTACCGGCGTTGGTATAACCGACCAGCGACACGGTTGGAATATCGGCTTTGGCGCGTGACCGCCGTCCCTGCTCACGCTGTTTTTCAACTTTTTCCAGTCGCGCCAGGATCTGCATAATACGATTACGCAGCAAGCGGCGGTCAGTTTCGAGCTGGGTTTCCCCCGGGCCGCGCAAACCAATCCCGCCTTTCTGTCTTTCAAGGTGGGTCCAGCCGCGAACGAGGCGAGTCGCCATGTGGCGCAGCTGCGCCAGCTCGACCTGCAGTTTCCCTTCGTGGGTACGCGCTCGCTGGGCAAAAATATCTAAAATCAAGCCGGTACGATCGATAACCCGACATTCGCATAAGCGCTCCAGGTTTCGTTCCTGTGCCGGACTCAGGGCATGATCGAAGAGCACGACCGATGCACCGGTCGCTTTTACGGCTTCCGCAATTTCGACTGCTTTACCTTCACCAACAAAATACTTCGGGTGCGGTGCTTTACGGCTACCGGTAATCACCTGCATTGCTTCGACACCGGCGGAAGAGGCCAGAGTTTCAAACTCCTGGAGATCTTCCATATCTTTGTCTTGCGAAAAATAGATGTGTACCAGTACCGCCTGCTCACCGGCGTCATAACGGTCAAACAAGCGTAAACCCCTTATAAAATACCAGCGGGGAACGCAGAAAACCTGGCTCCCCGACGTGGAAAAACAGCATCTGCCTTATTCGGCGTCTTCGCTGTCTTGCTGCGGCGCAGAAGAACCCTGCGCACCACCACCGTGGTGATAGTTGTTTGTACCGCCGCCAGCATTGTTGCTGTGGTGTGACACCGGGCGAGACGGGACAACAGTAGAAATTGCGTGCTTATAGACCATCTGGCTGACCGTGTTTTTCAACAGGATCACGAACTGATCGAAAGACTCAATTTGCCCTTGCAGCTTAATACCATTCACCAAATAAATAGAAACCGGAACACGTTCCCGACGCAAAGCGTTCAGGAACGGATCTTGTAAAGATTGCCCCTTAGCCATTCTCTCTTTTCCTTATATGTATGCTTGTTTTGTACTCAGAACCTTACGATTCTTAAAAAAATTACGCACGATACCCGTTCAATTGTACACGTTCAGTCCAGGCTAGCACCAACAACCTGTAATACTTTGTTGAACGCTTGTTCAGGTTGTTCACTGTCTAACCAGTGGATACCTTCCCAACCGCGCAGCCAGGTCACCTGACGTTTAGCTAACTGTCTCGTGGCGCAAACACCTCGATAAACCATTTCATCATACGGGATCTCGCCATTTAGGTAAGACCACATCTGGCGATATCCGACACAACGAATGGAAGGCATATCCGTATGCAAATCTCCCCGGGCAAAAAGCGCCCGCACTTCTGCTTCAAAACCTGAAGCCAACATCTGATGAAAACGCTGTTCTATGCGCTGATGGAGCAGTTCACGGCTCGCCGGGGCGATGGCGAACTGGTGCACCTTATACGGCAGAGCATCACCTGACGTTTGCGTCAGCTCCGTTAAAGTTTTACCCGAAATGAAAAAAACTTCCAGTGCTCGGGAAAGTCTTTGCGGATCATTTGGATGAATACGAGCGGCGGCAACCGGATCAATTTCCTGTAGCTGCTGGTGTAACGCGTTCCATCCCTGCTCTGCGGCCTGTTGCTCGATCCTGGCTCTGACCTCAGGGTCAGCCGAGGGTAGAGGCGACAATCCTTCCAACAACGCCTTGAAATACAACATCGTTCCGCCAACCAGTAGCGGAATACGCCCGGCAGCGACGATATCGGCCATCTCTGCCAGCGCATCGCGGCGGAAATCCGCCGCGGAATAAGCTTCGGCCGGGTCAAGAATATCCAGCAGACGATGCGGCGCAGCGCTCAGCTCCGCGGCATCGGGCTTGGCCGTGCCTATGTCCATTCCTCGATAGATGAGGGCTGAATCAACGCTAATCAACTCTACTGGCAAAACTTTACGTAAGGCGATAGCCAATGCGGTTTTACCAGAGGCCGTCGGGCCCATTAAAAATATTGCCTTAGGCAGGCTTGCCTCAGTTACATCACTCATCTTTCAGGGCATTCATCGCCGAATGTAAATCAACAGGTTGTAACAGACCACCCGGCGGCGCTTTAACCAGCTGCGGACATAAGCGTTCGATATCCGCCAGGACGGCAATCGCCTGCGCCATGTTCCACTGCGCATGTTCGCTCGCCAGATTACGCGCCATCCACTGAGCAATATTGCCGACGTCGACGGTTTTTTGCTGCGCCAGGTAGCCTATCAGTTCAGGAATCAAGATTTGTAAATTTTGTTGTCTTAAGGGTAAAGGCACTGCGCGGACCGTCACGTGGTGCGCATCGGACTGGAGTTCAATCCCGACCTCAGCCAGCGCCGACTGAGCCTGCTTGAGCGCGTCTTTTTCCTCGTCGGACACTTTTATCCGCAGCGGGATAAGCAGCGGTTGGGCGCAAACCGCCTCTGCGCCCGGCGTTAGCTGCGCCTGGCGCAGCCAGCGCTCAGCAACCGGCAGAGCCAGCAGCGCTAACTTACCGCCGCGCTCCAGCAGCGCGCAGTCGCTATCGATAATCGTCAGTACGCGGCCAAAGCTTTGGCTATGGCCCGACAGGCCTTCCGCTGCCGGTGCGGGAGCCAAGGGTTTGCGCTCCGTGGCCGGCGTATCCAGCAGTTGGCGATAAAGCGCACCCTGCTGTTTTTGATAGCCTGGCTGCGCGTGCGGCCAGGCGGCTCCGCCAGATGAACCCGAGGCGGCGGACTCTCGCGAACCTCCGGTATTAAAACGCGGCGCGGCGGGCTCATCCCGGTAACGGGGAGCGGCGCTTTCACGCGCGACCGCCGGCTGGGCAAAATGATTGCCGCCCGCCGCAATGCGGTTTTCCGGCACCTGCCGCGGCGCGGGCTCATCGCCCTCTTCCGCCAACGGCACCTCCAGCTGCTGCTGCAGGACGCTCAGCACGCCCTGATAGATAAAGTCATGCACCAGGCGCGACTGATGAAAACGCACTTCATGTTTGGCCGGATGGACGTTCACATCCACCTGATGCGGATCTATCTTCAGATACAGCACAAAGGCAGGCTGCTGGTCGGCGCCCAGTTTGTCTTCACAGGCCTGGCGAATCGCGTGATTAATCAGGCGATCGCGCATCATCCGCCCATTGACGTAGCAATACTGAATCTCCGCCAGCGTCGGATTGGTATGTAGCGGATCGGCCACCCAGCCGCTGAGGGTCAGGTCGCCGTGCTGCCACTCAATCGCCAGCGCGTGTTCGAGAAATGGCAAACCGCAGATCGCGCCCAGACGCCGCTCGCGCTGGCCGTCCTGCGATACCGCCCGGTACTGGCGCACGGACTTGCCGTTGTGGCTGAGGTTGATGGTCACGTCGAAGCGCGCCAGCGCAATGCGCCGCACGATCTCGTCGATATGGCCAAACTCGGTTTTCTCGGTGCGCATAAATTTGCGCCGGGCGGGGGTGTTATAAAACAGATCCAGCACTTCCAGCGTTGTTCCCACCGGGTGCGCCGCCGGCTTCACGGTGACCGCCTGATCGCGCCCTTCAGCATAGGCCTGCCAGGCCTCCTGCTGATCTTCGGTACGCGAGGTCAACGTCAGGCGTGCCACTGAGCTAATACTGGCCAGAGCTTCGCCGCGAAAGCCGAGGCTAATGATCGCCTCAAGGTCATCCAGCGAAGCAATTTTACTGGTGGCGTGACGAGCCAGCGCCAGCGCCAGCTCGTCTTTTTTGATGCCGCAGCCGTTATCGCGAATGCGGATTAACTTCGCCCCGCCGCGCTCAATATCAATGTCGATGCGCGTCGCCCCGGCATCGAGGCTATTTTCCACCAGCTCTTTGACCACCGACGCCGGACGTTCCACCACTTCACCTGCGGCAATCTGGTTGGCGAGCTGCGGCGGTAGAACCTGAATCGGCATGGCCGTCTCCTTAATTTAACAACGTCCCGTCTGACGAACCTGCGCTGGCAGTCTGCGCGGCTGCCCCGCGCGGCGCGGATTGCAGAGGATGCTGCATAAAGTAGTTACGCAGGCCGTTATAAATCGCCTCTGCGACCTGCTGCTGATAAGCATCGCTACCCAGCAGCCGCTCTTCGCCGGTATTACTGATAAAACCCGTTTCCACCAGGATCGACGGGATATCCGGCGAACGCAGTACGCCGAGGCTGGCATGCTCAGGGCGACGCTTATGTAAATCGCCGATCCGCTGCAGCTGGCTCAGCACATTGGTCGCCACATCATACCCGACGCGCTGGGAATGGCCGAACTGTAAATCCAGCACCGCCTGGCTCAGGTAAGGGTCCGACTGGCTGTTGGCCAGTACATCGCCCGCGCCGCCCAGCAGTTCTGACTGTTTCTCATGCTGCTCGAGCCAGCCGGCCATTTCGCTGTTCGCGCGACGGTTGGAAAGCACCCAAACCGAGGCCCCGGTAGCATCGCGATTCGGCGCAGCGTCGGCGTGAATCGAGACAAGGAAATTGGCGTTTTGCTTACGTGCGACGTCAGAACGCCCCATGACGGAAATGAAATAATCGCCGTCGCGCGTTAGCACGGGCCTGAACTGCGGATCGGCATTCAGCAGCGCGCGGAGCTTACGCGCAATCGCTATGGTCACATTCTTTTCTTTCGTGCCGTTCGGACCAATGGCTCCCGGATCCTGGCCGCCGTGGCCGGCGTCAATGGCGATAATCACTTTATCGTCGCCGGAAACGGTACGCGCCGCAGGACGCGTTACGCTACTGGTGCTGGTCACCGCGGTAAGCCGGTCGTTATCGGCTTTAAACGGGTTGCGCGCGGGTTCGCTCGGACGCACGGGCTGCGCCACGGGCCTTTCCGCCTGTCTAACCACCACCGGCTGAGGTGGAGGCGGAGGCGGCGCGTCGGCGTTAATCGTAAACACCACGGTGTAGTTAGAGCCGTTCTGCTGTTTCACCGCGCGGGTTTTGCCATCGGCGGTGAGATCCACCAGCAGGCGCAGCGACTGCGTATCCTGCGGCGTCCCGGAACGAATGCTTTTTACCAGATTATTGCCGCTAAACTGCAGCGGTAGCCCCTGGAGTACGCCAGTCTGTTTAATATCCAGCGCCACGATGCGTTTGCCCTGGGGGCTAAACGAATATTCAGGTTCGCCGATAAAGCTAATGGTAATGCGGGCCTGCCGATCGCCATTTGAGACCTGGATATCGGATAAACTTGCCGCAGTGCCCTGAATGCTGAACAGCATCAGTGCGGCGGCCAGCCAACTGGTTAAGCGATACATCATCCCGTCGTCCTTCAGGCTAATTAGCCAAACGCGCCAATAAAGACTCACCCAATGAGGAGACCGCGGTTACGCGCGCCTCACGCCCTTGTGCCTGATACTCAAGGTGAATTTCAACATCCGGGTCCGGAAGTACTCCCGTGCCCTGCTGAGGCCATTCCACCAGGCAGATAGCATCGTCAGTAAAATAATCGCGGATCCCCATAAACTCGAGTTCCTCAGGATCCGCCAGGCGATAAAGATCGAAGTGATAGACCATCAAATTATCGAGACTGTATGGCTCGACGAGGGTGTAGGTTGGGCTTTTAACGTTGCCACGGTGACCGAGAGCCTGAAGGAAACCGCGGCTAAAGGTGGTCTTACCCGCCCCTAAATCGCCATACAAATAGATGACCGTCGCGCCAGCGCATGCCTGCGCGACGCGATTGCCAAGGCTTAAAGTCGCCTGCTCATCGGGTAAAGGAATCACTCGGTTAATCATGGTCTACGTCAATCACATCCGGGTTAACAACACGCCTGAGCGTGAAAAAAAGATCGGTCGCCAGCATTCCGCGGGTGCCGTGTCTCGCCGCCAGCCGATCGGCGGCTTCGCCATGAGCAACGCATCCGGCGCAGGCAGCATCATACGGCGTCAGGCGCTGGCCTAACAACGCAGCGATAATACCGGTCAGCACATCGCCCATCCCGCCGCTGGCCATCCCAGCGTTACCGGCGTCGATAATAGCCATTTCGCCCGTTTCGCTCGCCACGATCGTACCTGCACCTTTCAGCACCACGATGCCACCATAACGTTTTACCAGACGTTGTGCAGAATGTAAGCGATCGCTTTCAATTTCTGCCACACTCACGTTCAGCAGGCGGGCGGCTTCGCCGGGATGCGGCGTCAGCACGCGATTGTGACGTTTATCGGGATTGATTGCCAGCAGGTTCAGCGCATCCGCATCCCAGACCATCGGTTTGCGAAAATTCTCCGCCTGGCGTAGCGCATTTTTACCCCACTCGCCCAGCCCCAGCCCCGGCCCAATCGCAATGACATCCGCCCAGTGCAGACTCTCTTCGAGAGAGCGGGACGTCAGCTCATGGACCATCAGCTCAGGCCTGGCGGTCAGAATGGGCGCAATGTTGTCCCGGTGAGTCAGTACTCGCACCAGCCCGGCGCCCGCGCGCAGCGCCGCTTCACCGCTCATTCGTATGGCGCCCGCCGTCCCCGGTTCGCCGCCAATAATCACCAGCTTACCGTGGTCGCCTTTGTGCGAGGTTGGACGCCGCGGCGGCAGCCAGCCGGGGAGCTGCGAGGCATCGAAGCGACTGAGCGCCGTCGTTTGGCCTGCCAGCCAACCCTCAAGCCCCAGGGCGTGGTGATGCAAACGGCCAACGACATCGCGGGCTTTTCCGGTCAGCAGCCCCGGCTTAAGCGCGATAAAGGTGATGGTATGAGCGGCATGGATAACCGCGCCCGGCGTCGTCCCCGTTTGCGCATTCAGGCCGGAGGGGATATCCAGCGCCACAACCGCAGCCGGATGGGCGTTTGCCCGCGCGATCAGCGCCGCAACGTTTTCCCGGGGCGCGCTCTGTAACCCGGTACCGAGCAGGCCGTCAATAATCAGCGTGATATCTTCCGGCCAGGGGATGCTGGCGGCATGAATCGTGCCGCCGGCGTTGAGCCACTCCTCACGCGCGAGGCTGGCCTCTTCCGGCAGCGGTTTCTCGCTCTCCAGCGCCAGCAGCGTGACCTGAATGCCTCGCGACTGTGCCAGGCGAGCCACCACGTAGCCGTCGCCGCCGTTATTACCGTGGCCGCAGAGAATCAGCCAGTGCTGGCTTTCAGGATACTGGACGCGCGCAAGCTCAAAAGCCGCTTCGCCCGCACGACGCATCAGTTCATACAACGTCAGCCCAAGGGCATCCGCCGCTTCTTTTTCCGCTCGTCGTAGCGCCTCCGCCGACCAGATGATATGTGGTATACTCCCGGTGTTTTTCGTCATCGTATGGTCCATCATGTCACAGCCCCTCGATCTCAATCAGTTAGCGCAGCAAATCAAACAATGGGGCACAGAGTTGGGGTTCCAGCAGGTCGGTATTACCGATACCGATCTCAGCGCCAGCGAACCTAAACTGCAGGCGTGGCTGGATAAACAATACCACGGCGAAATGGCGTGGATGGCGCGTCATGGCATGATGCGCGCGCGCCCCCATGAGCTCCAGCCCGGTACCCTGCGCGTGATTAGCGTGAGAATGAACTACCTGCCCGCTAATGCCGCTTTCGCCCGTACCCTGAAAGACCCCGCCGTGGGTTACGTTAGCCGTTACGCCCTCGGACGGGACTATCACAAGCTATTACGTCATCGCCTGAAAAAATTAGGTGAGATGATTCAGGGACAGTGTGCTTCGCTCAATTTTAGACCTTTTGTCGATTCCGCGCCGATTCTTGAACGCCCTTTAGCCGAAAAAGCGGGGCTGGGATGGACAGGTAAGCACTCGCTCATCCTTAGTCGCGATGCCGGCTCGTTCTTTTTCCTCGGTGAACTGCTTATCGATCTCCCTCTTCCCATTGACCAGCCCGTCAAGGAAGAGTGCGGCCGCTGCGTTGCCTGTATGACCATCTGCCCAACCGGCGCCATCGTCGAGCCCTATACCGTCGATGCCCGGCGCTGTATTTCCTATCTGACTATCGAACTGGAAGGCGCTATTCCGGAAGAGTTTCGCCCGCTGATCGGCAACCGCATATACGGCTGCGATGACTGCCAGCTGATTTGCCCGTGGAACCGCTTCGCGCAGCTCACCGATGAAGAGGATTTCAGCCCGCGCAAGGCGCTACACGCCCCGGCGCTTATTGAGCTGTTCGCCTGGAGCGAACCCTGGTTTTTAAAAGTGACGGAAGGTTCGGCCATTCGCCGTATTGGTCATCTGCGCTGGCTGCGTAATATCGCCGTCGCGTTGGGCAACTCGCCCTGGGATGAAGCGAACCTGAAGGCGCTGGAAAGCCGCAGGGGTGAGCACCCGCTTCTCGACGAACATATCGAGTGGGCGATGGCGCAGCAAATTGAAAAGAGAAATGCCAATGTGGTTGAGGTGCAGTTACCCAAAAAGCTGCGTCTGGTCAGGGTGGTTGAAAAAGGGCTACCGCGCGACGCCTGATTCATTCACAGGGTGTGAATAAAAATAAAAACACATTGCGTTTCAAGGGGCAGACGTTCGTCAAGTGATCGGATTAACACTTTGAAATGAAATTTAACTGTTACATTTCAATTAGATATAAGAATACTATTTACATAGTGAAGTAATTTTCTGAGAGAGGACGAAAGGTTAAGCTGTGGATAACTCTGTTCACAGTATTTTCAGGACCGCGCGAAAATCATCACCGGCGCGTGCTTGCGCTGTGGATAAACTGGGTATGAGAAGATATTTGGAGCGGGAAACGAGACTCGAACTCGCGACCCCGACCTTGGCAAGGTCGTGC
>NZ_JBEAFQ010000074.1:0-56380 GCF_040062275.1 Klebsiella sp. GW_Kp182
CCCGTAGCCCGGGCAAGGCGCGTTAAGCGCCGCCCCCGGGAAAAGAGCGCAGAGTAGGATATTTTCCCGGAGGCGATGCTGCGCATCAGTCCGGGCTACTTGACCCGCGTCGAACTCGCCGGGCGATTGCTTTATGGCAATCCGCAGTAAGATGTTACTTCTTCTTCGACGGGTCGTTCTTCGGCCAGTCGTCATCGTCGTCCCACTTGTCGTTGAAGTCGCGATGCGGGGGCAGATCCGGTTTATTGTTGAGAAATTTTTTGTGGTCAACGCGGGTCAGATCTTTAATCACGTTGATCATCACGCCCACCAAAAATACCAACACCAGAACCCACCAGTATTTCGTTAGCCAATCCATGCGCTTACCTCTTCTCTATTGATGCCGTCAGGCGACCAGCTGTTCCATGATGCGTTGGTACATCCGCGCCAGCAGCTGGAGGTCGGCGGCATTCACACACTCGTTTATTTTATGAATGGTGGCGTTCACCGGCCCCAGTTCAACCACCTGCGCGCCCATACGCGCGATAAAGCGCCCGTCGGACGTGCCGCCGTTGGTCAGCAGCTGCGGTTTTATTTCATTATAGTGCTCAATGGCGTTAACCACCGCATCAACCAGCTTACCGCGGCTGGTCAGGAACGGCTGGCCTGAGAGCCACCAGTCGACGCTGTAGCGCAGCGCGTACTTCTCCAGCAGCGCCACGACGCGCGCTTTAATCATTTCGTCGGTCAGCTCGGTGCTAAAGCGGAAGTTGAACTGGACGAACATATCGCCGGGAATTACGTTGTTGCTGCCGGTGCCGGACTGCACGTTAGCGATTTGCATACTGGTCGGCGGAAAGAACTCGTTGCCCTTATCCCATTCGATATTCACCAGCTCCGCCAGCATCGGCGCGGCGCGGTGCACCGGGTTATCGGCGAGATGCGGGTAGGCCACGTGTCCCTGCACGCCGTGAATGGTCAGGTTGCAGGTCAGCGAGCCGCGACGGCCGTTTTTCACCACATCGCCGACGACTTCGGTGCTGGACGGTTCGCCGACCAGGCAATAATCCAGGCGCTCGTTGCGCGCCATCAGCGCTTCAACAACCTTAACGGTGCCGTTTTTGGCGCTGGCTTCTTCATCAGAAGTGATCAGGAAGGCCAGACGACCTTTATGATTCGGATACTGAGCGACAAAACGTTCGGCGGCGACGACCATTGCCGCGAGCGAGCCTTTCATATCCGCGGCGCCGCGGCCAAACAGCATGCCGTCGCGAATGGTGGGTTCAAAGGGGGGGTTAATCCAGCGATCGGCGTCCCCCGACGGGACGACATCGGTATGGCCGGCAAACGCCAGCGTTTCCCCGCGCCCGCGCCAGGCCCAGAAGTTTTGGGTATCCCCGAAATCCATCGGTTCAACGGTAAAGCCAATCGCACGCAGACGTTCAATCATTAACGCCTGGCATCCCGCATCATCGGGGCTGAGGGAAGGGCGGCGAATAAGCTGCTGAGCCAGCTCAATGACCGGGCAAGACATAGACTACACCTCGTTAAACTGCTGATAACTTGATTCACTGAAACCCAGCAGCATAGGCTGACCGGGCGCGCAGAGCAATGGGCGTTTAATGATTGCCGGCATTTCCAGCATCAGTTTTGCCGCAGCGTCGGCGTTATTGATACCGGCGCGGACCGTTTCATCCAGCTTGCGCCACGTCGTCCCCCGGGTGTTAAGCAGGGCTTCCCAGCCGAGTTCAGCGATAAAGGTATCTAATAAAGTGCGATCCAGACCATCGACACGATAATCATGAAAGCGATATTCTATCTGCTGCGTCTCCAGCCAGCGGCGAGCCTTTTTTATGGTGTCGCAGTTTTTTATCCCGTACATGGTAAGCATGATTAAACCTTTTCCGTTGAATTAAACGATTGGCTAAGAATGTTCCGAATATATAAGCCCTGAATAAATAATACGTGAAATGCTTTAATAAATATCGTTTTTTCCCGTCGGGATATATTCATTGTTACATTTTGGCTGTTTTTTAAACGCCCCCTGACGGCGTTTCCTGGCCTCGAGGCGGATTCCGGTGATTCAGGCTGATGAACAAATGTTGCTAAATGTTGCTGTTGGTCACATTAAAATGCGCAAAATCGGCTCATAGTACTTACGAATGAAAGAGAGCGTTCCGCAGGGGGTAATGAAAGTTATCAGTACGATAGCGCAAACAGGCTTTTAACCATCAATGAATTTGCATAAAATCACCCATAATAATAAGAGAGGCTATTATGATTGAACACGAACTGGGGAACTGGAAAGACTTTATCGAAGGCATGCTTCGTAAATAGTTTTCCGCAATAAAAGCATGGCGATTTCACAGGCAGAATAATAATGCAGTTGAAGCGACCACATGAAAAAGGCGACCTGTCCGGTCGCCTTTTCTGTTATTTGGCCCTGGCGAAAATATCGTCAGGGCGCGTCCCGATTATTGCGGCCGTTCCTTGAGCGGGAAGCGGCGGCGTACCAGCACAAAGAACAGCGGCACGAAGAAGATAGCCAGCACCGTGGCGGAAATCATCCCGCCCATCACCCCGGTGCCGACGGCATGCTGGCTGCCGGAGCCCGCCCCGGTGCTGGTGGCCATCGGCAGTACGCCGAAGATAAACGCCAGCGAGGTCATCAGGATCGGCCGCAGACGCTGGCGGCAGGCGGAGAGCGTGGCGGTAAGCAGATCTTCGCCTTTCTGATTCAGCTCATTGGCAAATTCGACAATAAGAATGGCGTTCTTCGCCGACAGGCCGATAACCGTCAGCAGGCCCACCTGGAAATAGACATCGTTTTCCAGGCCGCGCATCCAGGTTGCCAGCAGCGCGCCGATAACCCCCAGCGGCACCACCAGCATCACCGAGAACGGCACCGACCAGCTTTCATACAGCGCCGCCAGGCACAGGAACACCACCAGCAGCGAAATGGCGTACAGCGCCGGCGCCTGCGCCCCGGAGAGCCGCTCCTGATAAGACATCGCCGTCCATTCGAGACCAAAGCCGTTCGGCAACTGCTGGGCCAGCTCTTCCATAATCGTCATGGCGGTACCGGTACTGACGCCCGGCGCGGCTTCACCGACGATCTCTACCGCCGAGTAGCCGTTGTAGCGCTCCAGACGCGGCGAGCCGGTCTCCCAGCGCGAGGTCGCGAAGGCGGAGAAGGGCACCATCGTACCGCTGCTGTTGCGCACGTACCACAGGTTGATATCGTCCGGCAGCATGCGATACGGCGCGGCCGCCTGAACGTAGACCTTCTTCACGCGGCCGCGATCCATAAAGTCGTTGACGTAGCTTGACCCCCACGCGGTCTGCAGGGTGTCGTTGATATCGTCGATAGAGACGCCCAGCGCCTGCGCTTTACGCTGATCGATGTCCACCTGAAGCTGCGGACTATCGTCGAGGCCGTTGTGGCGGACGCGGGTGAGCTGGTTATTTTTGCCGGCCAGCTCCAGCAGGGTATCGCGGGCGGCCATCAGCGCTTCGTGTCCGTTGCCCGCGTGATCCTCCAGCTCCATATCGAAACCGGCGGAGCTGCCCAGACCGCTGATGGCCGGCGGACTGCTGGCAAAGACGCGCGCTTCTTTAATTTTGTTAAACGCTTTGGTTGCGCGTTCGATGATGGCAAAAGATGAACCGGTTGTGGGATCGCGTTCGTCCCAGTCCTTCAGGCGTACGAACATACGCGCCACGTTCTGGCCGTTGCCGCCGGGGCCGGAGCCGATGGTCGCGAACACCGATTCAACATTTTGCTTCTCATTGTTCAGGAAGTAGTCTTCCGCCTGCTGCACCACCTTCAGGGTTTGCTGTTGGGTTGAGCCGCTCGGCAACTGCACCGAAGTGGTAAACATGCCGCGGTCTTCCAGCGGCAGGAATGACGTGGGCAGATGCAGAAACAGAAAGACCATCCCGCCCAGCAGCAGGACGTAGATCATTATCCAGCGCAGCGAACGATGAAGAATTTTGCCGACCGCGGTTTCGTAGCGGCTGGCGTTACGGTTAAACGTGCGGTTAAACCAGCCAAAAAAGCCCCGCTGCCCGTGGGTTTCGCCTTTATGAACGGGTTTAAGCAATGTGGCGCACAGCGCCGGGGTGAGGATCATCGCCACCAGCACCGACAGTACCATCGCCGAGACGATGGTAATCGAAAATTGGCGGTAGATCGCGCCGGTGGTGCCGCCGAAGAAGGCCATCGGCACAAATACCGCCGATAGCACCATGGCGATACCGACCAGCGCGCCCTGAATCTGCCCCATTGATTTTCGCGTTGCTTCACGCGGCGAGAGGCCCTCCTCGCTCATGATACGCTCGACGTTCTCTACCACCACGATGGCATCGTCCACCAGCAGGCCTATCGCCAGCACCACTGCGAACATGGTTAAGGTGTTGATGCTGTAGCCGCAGGCGTAAAGGACGGCAAAGGTTCCCATCAGCACCACCGGAACGGCGATGGTCGGGATCAGCGTGGCGCGGAAGTTCTGCAGGAACAGATACATCACGAGAAAGACCAGCGCGATGGCTTCAAGCAGCGTTTTCACGACGTCGGTAATCGACGCCTTAACGAATGAGGTGGTTTCGTAAGCGACTTTATATTCCAGGCCGTGCGGGAAATATTGCGACAGCTCGTTCAGACGGCTGATGACGCGTTCAGCGGTCGCCATTTCGTTTGCGCCAGAGGCCAGCTTAACCCCCAGCCCGGACGCCGCCTGGCGGTTGTAGCGGCTGAGGTAATCGTATTTTTCCGCCCCCATCTCGACGGTGGCGACGTCGCCAAGGGTGACTTCCGAACCGTCCTGATTAACCCGCAGGGTAATATCACGGAACTGTTCCGGCGTTTGTAACAGCGATTGTGAATTAATCGTCGCGTTGAGCGCCTGTTTATCCACCGACGGCGTGCCGCCCAACTGGCCGACGGCGATCTGCGCGTTCTGCGAAGAGATGGCATCAGTGACGTCTTTCGCCGTCATCTGAAAGCTGTTGAGTTTGGCCGGATCGAGCCAGATGCGCATCGAATACTGCGAACCATAGGCGTCAATATCTCCGACGCCGTTGACCCGGCTGAGCGGGTCCTGAATATTACTGGCGACGTAGTCGGCGATATCCTGTTTATCCATACTGCCGTCGGTAGAGACGAAGGCGATCGTCAGGATATTGGTATCCCCGGTTTTACGCACCGTTACGCCCTGGTTTTGGACGGCCTGCGGCAGTTTGCGCATCGCCGACTGTAGCTGGTTCTGCACCTGCTGGACCGCTTCATCCGGATCGGTCCCGGCGGTAAAGCTCAGCGTCACGGTGGCCTGGCCGGTGCCGCTGCTCTGGGATGACATATACATCAGGTTATCGAGGCCGGTCATATTTTGCTCGATAACCTGGGTGACCGTATTTTCCAGCGTCTGTGCCGAAGCGCCCGGATAGTTCGCTGTGATCCGTACGTTAGGCGGGGCAAGGTCGGGATATTGCTCAACGGGAAGCGACAAAATTGCGAGCGTACCGGTCAGGCATAAAAGTATTGCCAGTACCCACGCAAAAATGGGGCGATCGATAAAAAAATTCGCCATCAGAATTAGGACCTCATTTTGCACATTTTTTTGTTATTGCACAGCCTGTGACACTCTAGCGGCAAGCCCTCAGGCAATCGTGGAGAAAATAAGGAGATAGTGTAATTTATCGTGTGCCTTTTATGGCAGCGTAAAGAACTCTCTTTCTTCCTCTATCTGCTCCTTCCTTTCGGCGCGCCGCCGCGGTGGCGCATACGTAGCGCATTATTACTTAGCTAAATAAAACGTGATTTCATTTAAGTCAAAAAAATTGATCCACCTCGGGTTATTACCAAAAAATCGGCAACCTATGCAAATGCACATTGTTCCGGCACCGTTTTGTCGGGTAATAGATAAGCATGCGAATTGAGGGGTTATTCACCACGAAGACTGAAGGATGTCATGAACCACTTTATTTTAAGCGATAGTCATAAGTGCATCGGATGCAAGGCTTGTGAAGTTGCCTGCGTCATGGCGCACAACGATGAGCAGCATGTTTTGACCCCGCAGCGTTTTTTGCCGCGCATTACGGTTATCAAAAACGAGCAAAAACGTAACGCCGTAACCTGCCACCATTGTGAAGGGGCGCCGTGCGCCCGCAGTTGTCCCAATGGCGCCATCAGCCAGCTTAACGACAGCGTCCAGGTTAATCAGGAGAAATGCATCGGCTGTAAATCCTGTATGGTTGCCTGCCCGTTTGGCGTGATGCAAATCGTCCTGACGCCGGTACAGGAGGAGAGGGTCAAAGCGACGGCGCATAAATGCGATTTGTGCAGCGGTCGCGAAGAGGGGCCCGCCTGCGTACAAAACTGCCCGGCCGAAGCGCTGGTGCTGGCAACGGACAGCACGCTGGTGAATCTGGCGAAACAGCGGCGTCAGCGCGCGGCGCGTCTTGGCCACCCCGGCGCGGCGATGGCGCCTTGCTCCGCGGGCAAAGTCGCGCAGATGGCCGCGACGCCGCCGCGCGGCGAGCCCGACAAGCTATCCGCCGAGGCGCGTAAGGCCAATTTTAGCGAAATCTATCTGCCGTTCAGCGCTGGGCAGGCCAACCGCGAGGCGGAGCGCTGCCTGACGTGCGGCGAGCACAGCATTTGTGAATGGACCTGTCCGCTGCATAACCACATTCCGCAGTGGATTGAACGCGTGAAAGAGGGGGATATTTCCGCCGCCGTGGAGCTTTCTCACCAGACCAACTGCCTGCCGGAAATTACCGGCCGCGTCTGCCCGCAGGATCGCCTGTGCGAAGGGGCCTGCACGCTGCGCGATGAGCACGGTTCGGTGACTATCGGCAACATTGAACGCTATATCTCCGACCAGGCGCTGGCCAACGGCTGGCGGCCGGATCTTTCTCAGGTCGTTGAAAGCGGCAAGCGGGTGGCGATTATCGGCGCGGGTCCTGCCGGGCTCGCCTGCGCCGACCGTCTGGTGCGTAACGGCGTGAGTCCGGTGGTCTTTGACCGTCACCCGGAAATTGGCGGTCTGCTGACCTTTGGTATTCCGGCCTTTAAGCTGGATAAATCTCTGCTTGCCCGGCGGCGGGAAATCTTTACCCAGATGGGCGTGCGCTTTGAGCTGAACTGCGAGATAGGCAAAGATATCCCGCTGACGACGCTGCTTGATGACTATGACGCGGTATTTATTGGCGCCGGAACCTATCGCTCGATGAAAGCGGATCTGCCGAATGAAGACGCGCCCGGCGTATATGACGCGCTGCCGTTCCTGATAGCCAACACCAAACAGGTGATGGGGCTGCTTGAGCTGCCGGAAGAGCCTTACGTCAACACCAAAGGGCTGAACGTCGTGGTGCTCGGCGGCGGCGATACGGCGATGGACTGCGTGCGTACCGCGCTGCGCCACGGCGCGAAGCAGGTTACCTGCGCCTATCGTCGCGATGAAGCCAATATGCCTGGTTCGAAGAAAGAGGTGAAAAACGCGCGCGAAGAGGGGGCGCAGTTTGAATTTAACGTCCAGCCGGTCACCCTGGAGCTGAACGAGAAGGGACACGTCAACGGCGTACGCTTTCTGCGTACCCGGCTGGGCGCGCCGGACGCTCAGGGGCGCCGCAGCCCGTCGCCAATCCCCGGAAGCGAGTTTGTCATGCCCGCCGACGCGGTGATCATGGCCTTTGGTTTCCATCCGCACGGTATGCCGTGGCTGGAATCGGTGGGCGTTAAGCTCGATAGCCGGGGTCGAATCAAGGCCAATGTGGAAAGCCGCTACCGCTACCAGACCACCCATCGCAAAGTGTTTGCCGGCGGCGATGCGGTGCGTGGCGCCGATCTGGTGGTGACCGCCATGGCGGAAGGCCGCCACGCGGCGCAGGGGATAATGGACTTCCTCGAGGTTAAATCGATTCCGCTTCACTGACGACAAAGCGGGCTTCACAGCGTAGTATGGAATCGTCATTTCACGCTGTGGGGCTCGTATGTCACTCAATATCAACATTATCAAAGATAAAATCCTCTCCGAAAACTGGTTCCTTTTGCGCAACATGACCTATGAACTGACGCGCAGCGACGGCAGCGTGGTTCGCCATAGACGCGAAGTCTACGATCGCGGCAACGGCGCTACCATCTTGCTGTATAACCGCCATAAGCAGACCGTCGTGCTGGTTCGCCAGTTCCGCATCGCGACCTGGATAAACGGCAACGAAGACGGGATGCTGATTGAAACCTGCGCCGGGCTGTTGGACAGCGATGAGCCGGAGGAGTGCGTGCGCAAAGAAGCCATTGAAGAGACCGGTTTCGAAGTGGGTGAAGTGCGCAAACTGTTTGAACTGTTTATGTCGCCCGGCGGCGTCACCGAGCTTATCTATTTCTTTATTGCCGAATATAACGATACTCAGCGGGCCAACGATGGCGGCGGCGTTGATGATGAAGATATTGAGGTGCTGGAGCTCCCTTATCATCGGGCGCTGGAGATGATGGCGAACGGGGAGATCCGCGATGGCAAAGCGGTGATCCTGCTGCAATATTTGCAAACCTCCGGGCTGATGAACGGGGATCTCTGATAAATCCGATTGAGTAAAACCTCGCCGCTGGTGAACATAGCCGCTGTGTATGGCGTTTTCTCCGGGGTTGTGCCGCTCATGTTGCATCGGGTTATTTTGTTTCTGCTTTTCGGTTTACTGCCGACGTCGCTGGTGCGGGCGGCGCCGGCACAACAGCTCTTCAATGACTGGCAGGTAACCTGCAACAATCAGAACTTCTGCGTGGCCCGCAACGTCGGGCTGCATCACGGCCTGGTCATGACCCTCACCCGCAGCGCCGGGGCGGCTACCAGCGCCAGCCTGCGCATTGAACTTGGCGGCGTGGGCAATCCGGTCGCGGCGCTGGCGCCGATTGCGCCGCGCCTTCGCCTCGATGGTAAACCCCTGTCTCTGGGCGATAAACATTGGCAGATCGCCGACAAACTGCTTGAAACCGACGATAGCGTCACCATTGATGCCTTTCTGCAGCAGGTGCAGGCAGCAAAGGCGATAACCCTCGAAAATGGCCTGCAGGCCATCTCTTTACAGGGGCTGAAAGCTGCCCTGCTGTTTATCGATAGCCGGCAGAAGCGCGTGGGGAGCGAAACCGCGTGGGTAGGGAAGGGGGAAGAGCCGCCGCTCAGCGTTCCGCCCGCCCCGGCGCTGCGCTCGGTGGCGAGAATCGACGTGGCGGAGTCCCCCCTCAGCCGCGATGAACTTAACGATCTCATGGATTATGGCAACGAGCGCATGAACAGCAGCGCCTGTTCGCTGGATCCGTTTCGCCGCGAGGTGCGGGTTGCCGCGCTGACCGACGATAGGGTGCTGCTGATGACCAGCTGCGAAGCGGGCGCCTACAACACCATTTGGCTGGCCTGGCTGGTGTCGCGCCAGCGGCCGTATATTGCTCATCCGGTACGGCTCACTCTGCCTTTCCAGCCCCCCGGCGACGGGCCGCGCGATGTCGAACTGGTAAACGCCCGCTACGACGATCGACGCCAGGAACTGGTGACGCTGGATAAAGGGCGCGCGCCCGGCGACTGCGGGACGCAAACGCGCTGGCGCTATGACGGCCAGCGGTTTAGCCTGGTACGCTACGCGCGGCAGCCGCAGTGCGATAACTGGCAGGGGCCAGACGCCTGGCCCACGCTCTGGGTTACCCGTTCAGTACCTCGTCCCCTACGGTAACGATATGCTCAACGGTAAAGCCGAAGTAAGGGAAGAGCTTATCCGCGGGGGCCGATTCACCGTAGCCGGTCATGCCGACGATTTTGCCTTTTAGCCCCACATACTTATACCAGTAGTCGGCGATGCCGGCCTCAACCGCGACGCGGGCGCTGACGTCCGACGGCAGGACCGATTCCCGGTAGGCTTCCTCCTGGGCATCAAACACGTCGGTCGATGGCAGGGAAACCACACGCACGTTCACCCCTTTGGCCAGCAGCTTCTCCGCCGCCAGCACGGTGATCTCGACTTCCGAACCGGTAGCTATCAGTATCAGGTCCGGCTTGCCGCCAGCGTCCTTCAGCACGTAGCCGCCGCGGGCGATATTCTGTACCTGCTCCGGCGTGCGCGCCATTTGCGCCAGATTTTGCCTTGAGAGGATCAGCGCCGTCGGCCCGCTGTGACGTTCGACCGCCAGCTTCCACGCCACCGCGGCCTCCACCTGATCGCACGGTCGCCAGGTGCTGAAGTTTGGCGTCAGGCGCAGGCTGGCCAGCTGTTCTACCGCCTGGTGCGTCGGACCATCTTCGCCGAGACCGATGGAATCGTGGGTATAGACCATGATTTGCCGCGCTTTCATCAGCGCCGCCATACGCGCCGCGTTGCGGGCATATTCGACGAACATCAGGAAGGTGGCGGTATAGGGGACAAACCCGCCGTGATGCGCGATGCCGTTGGCGATGGCCGTCATCCCGAACTCGCGTACGCCGTAGTGGATATAGTTACCCGCCGGATCCTCTTTCAGCGAAGTCGACCCTTTCCAGATGGTCAGGTTGCTGGGCGCGAGGTCAGCGGAGCCGCCCAGCAGTTCCGGCAGATGCGGGCCGTAGGCATCGAGGGCATTTTGCGAAGCTTTGCGGGTGGCGATTTTCGCCGGGTTAGCCTGCAGATCGGCAATATACTTCCGCGTCGTTTCATTCCACGACTCAGGCAGTCCGCCGCTCATGCGCCGCGTAAACTCCGCCGCCAGCTGCGGATGGGCCTGCTGATAGGCGGCAAACTTCTCCTCCCAGCTTTTCTGCGCCTTTTGTCCCTTTTCACGCGCGTCCCAGGCCCGGTAGATCTCTTTCGGGATCTCAAACGCCGGGTGATGCCAGCCCAGCTGCTGGCGCGCCAGCGCCACTTCCTGTTCTCCCAGCGCCGCGCCGTGGGCCTCTTCTTTCCCGGCTTTATTCGGTGAACCAAAGCCTATCACCGTACGGCAGATAATCAGCGAGGGTTTGTCCTTCACGCTCTGGGCTTCCAGAATCGCTTTCTTCACGGCTTCGGGGTCGTGGCCGTCAATTTCATGCACCACATGCCAGTGATAGGCCTCAAAGCGTTTTGCCGTGTCATCGGTAAACCAGCCTTTGGTTTCGCCATCAATGGAAATGCCGTTGTGGTCGTAGAAGCCGATCAGCTTGCCCAGTCCTAACGTCCCCGCCAGAGAGCACACTTCGTGAGAAATCCCCTCCATCAGGCAGCCATCGCCCATAAACACGTAGGTGAAGTGATCGACGATCTCATGGTCTGGCTGATTAAACTGGGCCGCCAGCGTGCGCTCGGCGATAGCCAGGCCCACGGCATTCGCCAGTCCTTGCCCCAGCGGACCGGTGGTGGTTTCCACTCCCGGCGTATAGCCAATCTCCGGGTGGCCCGGGGTTTTTGAATGCAGCTGACGGAAGTTTTTTATCTCTTCGATGGGCAGGTCATAGCCCGTCAGATGCAGCAGGCTGTAAAGCAGCATCGACGCGTGGCCGTTGGAGAGAATAAAGCGGTCGCGATCGTACCATTGCGGGTTTTCAGGATTGTGCTTGAGGAAATCGTTCCATAGCACCTCGGCGATATCGGCCATACCCATTGGCGCGCCGGGGTGGCCGGAGTTGGCTTTCTGGACTGCATCCATACTCAGGGCGCGGATGGCGTTGGCTAGTTCTCTACGGGACATAATGTGCTCCTGAAACAATAGGTTACATGATTTTTTATTGGATTAGGATAGAGAGGGTGATGAGTTGCATAACTAAAAAGCATAGCAGACGGGGCTATCATTGCTTCTGAAACTAAGTTACATAAACAATATAAATCGATAACAAATATAACTTTGTTATGGCGAGAGTTTGGCGGTGTTCAAAGTTTACGAAGCCGTCAGGCGAGATACTAGGTGGCCCTTTAGGGTGAACACCAGGTACGCGATAACGTTTCACCCCCTACGATCGATACGTGAAAGGAACGATAAAATGGATGAGCAGTTAAAACAAAGCGCCCTTGATTTCCACGAATTCCCGGTCCCCGGAAAAATCCAGGTCTCCCCGACCAAACCGCTGGCTACCCAACGCGATCTGGCCCTGGCCTACTCGCCGGGTGTCGCCGCGCCCTGCCTGGAAATCGAGAAGGATCCGCTGGCAGCCTATAAATATACCGCGCGCGGCAACCTTGTGGCGGTGGTCTCCAACGGCACGGCCGTTCTGGGGCTGGGCAATATCGGCGCTCTGGCCGGTAAGCCGGTGATGGAAGGCAAAGGCGTTCTGTTTAAAAAATTCGCTGGTATCGATGTGTTCGATATTGAAGTCGATGAACTGGACCCGGACAAATTTATCAACGTCGTCGCGGCGCTGGAGCCGACCTTCGGCGGTATCAACCTTGAAGATATTAAAGCGCCGGAGTGCTTCTACATCGAGCAAAAGCTGCGCGAGCGCATGAATATTCCGGTTTTCCATGACGATCAGCACGGGACGGCGATTATCAGTACCGCGGCGATTCTTAACGGTCTGCGGGTGGTGGAGAAAAACATCTCCGACGTGCGGATGGTGGTCTCCGGCGCGGGCGCGGCGGCGATTGCCTGTATGAACCTGCTGGTAGCGCTGGGGATGCAGAAACACAACATCGTGGTCTGCGACTCGAAAGGCGTTATCTATAAGGGCCGCGAGCCGAATATGGCGGAGACGAAAGCGGCCTATGCGGTTGAAGACAGCGGCAAACGCACGCTGGATGACGTGATTGACGGAGCGGACATTTTCCTCGGCTGCTCGGGCCCGAAAGTGCTGACTCAGGAGATGGTGAAGAAAATGGCCCGCGCGCCGATGATTCTGGCGCTGGCTAATCCGGAGCCGGAGATTCTGCCGCCGCTGGCGAAAGAGGTGCGCTCCGACGCCATTATTTGTACCGGCCGCTCCGACTATCCGAACCAGGTAAACAACGTGCTGTGCTTCCCGTTCATCTTCCGCGGCGCGCTGGACGTCGGCGCAACGGCGATTAACGAAGAGATGAAGCTGGCGGCGGTGCACGCGATTGCCGAGCTGGCGCACGCTGAACAGAGCGAAGTGGTGGCCTCCGCCTACGGCGATCAGGATCTGAGCTTCGGCGCGGAATATATCATTCCGAAGCCGTTCGACCCGCGGCTGATCGTCAAGATTGCTCCGGCAGTAGCGAAAGCGGCGATGGACTCCGGCGTCGCGACCCGCCCGATCGCCGATTTTGATGCGTACATCGAGAAGCTCAGCGAGTTCGTCTACAAAACGAACCTGTTTATGAAGCCGATTTTCTCGCAGGCGCGCAAAGAGCCGAAGCGGGTGGTGCTGGCGGAAGGCGAAGATACCCGCGTACTGCACGCGACTCAGGAGCTGGTCTCCCTTGGGCTGGCGAAACCGATTCTGATCGGTCGTCCCGGCGTCATTGAGATGCGCATCCAGAAGCTGGGACTGCAGATCAAAGCCGGGGTTGATTTTGAGATCGTTAATAACGAATCCGATCCGCGCTTCAAAGAGTACTGGAATGAATATTACACCCTGATGAAGCGCCGCGGGATCACCCAGGAGCAGGCGCAGCGGGCGGTGATCAGCAACACTACGGTCATTGGCGCGATCATGGTGCAGCGCGGCGAAGCCGATGCGATGATCTGCGGCACCATCGGTGACTATCACGAGCACTACAGCGTCATTCAGCCGCTGTTTGGCTACCGCGAAGGGGTTCATGCGGCCGGGGCGATGAACGCGCTGCTGCTGCCGAGCGGCAACACCTTTATCGCCGACACCTACGTCAACCACGATCCCTCGCCGGAGCAAATTGCCGAGATCACCCTGATGGCGGCAGAAACCGTTCGTCGATTCGGGATTGAACCGCGGGTGGCGCTGCTGTCGCACTCGAACTTTGGTTCCTCGGACTGCCCGTCCGCCAGCAAAATGCGTCAGGCGCTGGAGCTGGTGAAGGCGCAGGCGCCGGAGTTGATGATCGATGGCGAAATGCACGGCGACGCCGCGCTGGTGGAAAGCATTCGTAATGAGCGGATGCCGGACAGCCCGCTGAAAGGTTCGGCCAATATTCTGGTGATGCCGAATATGGAAGCGGCGCGTATTAGTTACAACTTACTTCGCGTCTCCAGCTCTGAAGGCGTCACCGTCGGACCGGTGCTGATGGGCGTCGCGAAGCCGGTGCATATCCTGACGCCAATTGCTTCGGTACGGCGTATCGTGAATATGGTCGCGCTGGCGGTTGTTGAAGCGCAAACTCAGCCGCTGTAATTTTCATTTAATTATTTCAGGCGCGGGAATTCTCCCGCGCTTTTTTATTTCTGTTTATAAGTGATCTATCTCACCTTTCAAATCAACTTGCCGAATTTTGTTATTTACTCCAGCGGAAACTTGTCACGATAAGCGCAAGTTTTAGCGGAGCGGTGAGCCATGGATAAAGAACGCATCATTCAGGAATTTGTACCCGGCAAGCAGGTGACGCTGGCGCATCTGATTGCGCACCCTGGGGCAGAACTGGCGAAAAAGATCGGCGTTCCCGAATCCGGCGCTATCGGCATTATGACCTTAACCCCTGGAGAAACCGCCATGATCGCCGGTGATTTAGCGATGAAGGCCGCCGATGTGCATATCGGTTTTCTCGACCGGTTTAGCGGAGCGCTGGTGATTTACGGCTCGGTCGGCGCGGTAGAAGAGGCGCTGCTGCAGACGGTGAGCGGGCTTGGCCGATTATTAAATTACACCCTCTGCGAGTTAACCAAAAGCTAATTAGAGGCGGCAATGAAACGTATTGCATTTGTCGGTACGGTGGGCGCGGGAAAAACAACGCTATTTAATGCGTTGCAGGGAAATTATTCCCTGGCGAGAAAAACGCAGGCCGTGGAATTTAACGAGAAAGGCGATATTGACACCCCGGGGGAATATTTCAGCCATCCGCGCTGGTACCACGCATTAATTACCACGCTGCAGGATGTTGATACGCTGATTTATGTCCACGCGGCAAATGATACCGAAAGTCGCTTACCCGCCGGGCTACTGGATATTGGCGCGAATAAACGACATATCGCCGCGATCAGCAAAACGGATATGCCGGACGCCGACGTCGCCGCGGTGCGGCAACTGCTGTACGGGATGGGGTTTCAGGAGCCGATTTTCGAACTCAACGCTCACGACCCGCAAAGCGTAGAGCATCTGGTGAATTACCTGAGTGAGCTCAGCCAAAAGGAGGAAGGGGCAGGTGAAGAAACTTATCACAGCTAACGATATTCGTGCGGCCCACGCGCGAGGCGAAGAGGAAATATCGGTTGTGCTGCGCGCCAGCATCATCACCCCGGAAGCCCGCGAAGTCGCGGAGCTGCTGGGCGTCGCCATCCAGGAGTGCGATGAATCCGCGCCAGAGCCGGCAGTCCCGGCGGCAGAGGAAAAAACCGAAAGCCAGCGCATTCGCGAAACCATTATTGCCCAGCTGCCGGAAGGGCAGTTTACCGAAAGCCTGGTGGCGCAGCTGATGGAAAAAGTGATGAAGGAGAAGCAGTCGCTGGGGATGGACGCGATGCAGCCCAGCTTTAAGGCGGTCACCGGTAAAGGCGGCGTAAAGGTCATTGACGGCAGCAGCGTGAAATTCGGCCGCTTCGACGGCGCCGAACCGCACCGCGTCGGCTTAACGGATTTGGTTACCGAGCAGGACGGCAGCAGCATGGCCGCCGGGTTTATGCAGTGGGAAAACGCCTTCTTCCCCTGGACGCTGAACTATGACGAGGTCGACATGGTGCTGGAGGGCGAACTCCACGTGCGCCATGAAGGCGAAACCATGGTGGCCAAAGCCGGGGACGTGATGTTTATCCCGAAAGGCTCCAGCATTGAATTCGGCACGCCGTCGACCGTGCGCTTCCTGTACGTCGCCTGGCCTGCGAACTGGCAATCGCTATGAAAGATTTTATTACCGAAGCCTGGCTCAGAGCGAACCATACGCTCAGCGAAGGGGCAGAAATTCATCTGCCCGCCGACGCCCGTCTGACGCCTTCGGCCCGGGAGCTGCTGGAAAGCCGCCGTCTGCGCATTAAGTTTCTCGACGAGCAGGGCAGCCTGTTTGTCGATGACGACGCGCAGCAGCCGCAGCCGGTACACGGTTTAACCAGCAGCGGTACGCATCCGCAGGCCTGCTGCGAACTGTGCCGCCAGCCGGTAGACAAAAAACCGGACACCCTGACCCATCTGACGGCGGAAAAAATGGTCGCCAAAAGCGATCCGCGGCTGGGCTTTCGCGCCGCCCTCGACGCCACCATCGCCCTGGCGGTATGGCTGCAAATCGAACTGGCGGAGCCCTGGCAGCCCTGGCTGGCGGATATCCGCTCGCGCCTGGGCAATATTATGCGCGCCGACGCCGTGGGTGAACCGCTGGCGGCGCAGTCTATCGTCGGGCTGAACGAGGATGAACTGCATCGCCTTTCCCACCAGCCGCTGCGCTATCTCGACCACGATCATCTGGTGCCGGAAGCCGGCCACGGCCGCGATGCCGCGCTGCTCAATCTGCTGCGAAGCAAAATACGCGAAACGGAAACGGTCGCCGCGCAGGTCTTTATTACCCGCAGTTTTGAGGTCTTACGTCCGGACATTCTGCAGGCGCTCAACCGCCTCTCCAGCACCGTCTACGTGATGATGATTTTAAGCGTGGCGAAACATCCGCTAACCGTCAGTCAGATCCAACAGCGTCTGGGAGGGGAGCAATGATTATTCAACGCGCCCGTCAACTGGCTTTGCGTTCGCCCGCCCGGGTGGTGTTTGCGGACGCGCTGGATATCCGCGTCCTCAAAGCGGCGCACTACCTCCAGCAGCAGGGGCTGGCAAAGCCGATTTTGATCGCCAGCCCTTTTGCCCTGCGCCAGTTCGCCCTCAGCCACCGCCTGCCGATGGACGGTATGCAGATCGTCGACCCGCACAGCAACCGGCAAATGCGTGAAGCGTTTGCCCGGCGCTGGCTTGCCCGCGCCGGAGAAAAAACGCCGCCGGACGCGGAGGAAAAACTCAACGACCCGCTGATGTTCGCCGCCGCCATGGTCAGCGCCGGGAAGGCCGACGTGTGTATTGCCGGCAATCTCTCCTCGACGGCGAACGTGCTGCGCGCCGGATTACGCATTATTGGCCTTCAGCCTGGCTGCAAAACGCTGTCGTCGATCTTTCTGATGCTGCCGCAGTACGTCGGACCGGCGCTGGGATTTGCCGACTGCAGCGTGGTGCCGCAGCCGACGGCGGCGCAGCTGGCGGATATCGCCATCGCCAGCGCGGAGACATGGCAGGCCATTACCGGCGAGGAGCCGCGGGTGGCGATGCTGTCGTTTTCCAGCAGCGGCAGCGCCCGTCATCCCAACGTCGCCAACGTACAGCAGGCCACAGAGATCGTACGTCAGCGCGCTCCGCAGCTGATGGTGGATGGCGAACTGCAGTTTGACGCCGCCTTCGTGCCGGAGGTCGCCGCGCAAAAAGCGCCCGCCAGTCCGCTGCAGGGGCGGGCCAACGTGATGGTTTTTCCGTCGCTGGAAGCCGGCAACATCGGCTACAAAATCGCCCAGCGCCTGGGCGGCTATCGTGCGGTCGGGCCGCTGATTCAGGGGCTGGCCGCACCGCTCCACGACCTCTCCCGAGGCTGTAGCGTGCAGGAAATTATCGAACTGGCGTTAGTGGCAGCCGTGCCGCGCCGGAGTGACGTAAGCGGCGAGTGCCGCTTACCCACGCAGGTTGAATGAACGGTCCCGTTCTGGACCCCCTTAAGTAAGAGGAAAACACAATGGAAGCATTAGGAATGATTGAAACCCGGGGCCTGGTTGCGCTGATTGAGGCCTCTGATGCGATGGTGAAAGCCGCGCGCGTGAAGCTGGTTGGCGTGAAGCAGATTGGCGGCGGTCTGGTGACCGCGATGGTGCGCGGCGACGTGGCGGCCTGCAAAGCCGCTACCGATGCCGGCGCCGCTGCGGCGCAGCGCATCGGCGAGCTGGTATCGGTGCACGTGATTCCGCGTCCGCACGGCGATCTGGAGGAGGTGTTCCCCATCAGTTTTAAAGGCGACAGCAACATCTGATGGTCGGGCCGGATAAGACGCGCCAGCGTTGCCCTCCGGCATTAACGCGCGCCATTGCCTGATGGCGCTGCGCTTATCCGGCCCACGACTTACCACGCAATTCAGGGAGGCGGTATGAAACTGGCAGTCGTCACGGGACAGATTGTCTGCACCGTCCGCCATCAGGGGCTGGCGCACGACAAGCTGCTAATGGTGGAGATGATTGATGCCGCGGGCAAGCCCGACGGGCAGTGCGCCGTCGCCATCGACAGCATCGGCGCGGGGCCCGGCGAATGGGTGCTGCTGGTGAGCGGAAGCTCGGCGCGACAGGCACACCGCAGCGAGGCGTCTCCTGTGGATTTGTGCGTCATCGGTATCGTCGATGAAGCGGTGGCCGGCGGTCAGGTGATTTTCCATAAATAGGACTGAACATCATGAATCAACAGGATATTGAACAGGTGGTGAAAGCGGTACTGCTGAAAATGACGGCCAGCAGCCAGCCGGACGACGCCGTTCATGAGATGGGCGTCTTTGCCTCCCTGGATGACGCCGTCGCGGCGGCAAAGGTGGCCCAGCAGGGGCTGAAAAGCGTGGCGATGCGTCAGCTGGCGATTCACGCCATCCGTGAGGCGGGCGAAAAACACGCCAGAGAATTAGCGGAGCTTGCCGTCAGCGAAACCGGCATGGGTCGCGTTGAAGATAAATTTGCCAAAAACGTGGCCCAGGCGCGCGGCACGCCGGGCGTGGAGTGCCTCTCTCCGCAGGTGCTCACCGGCGATAACGGCCTGACGCTGATTGAAAACGCGCCCTGGGGCGTGGTGGCCTCGGTCACCCCCTCCACCAACCCGGCGGCGACGGTAATTAATAACGCCATCAGCCTGATTGCCGCGGGCAATAGCGTGGTGTTCGCCCCGCATCCGGCGGCGAAAAGGGTTTCCCAGCGGGCGATTATGCTGCTCAACCAGGCGGTGATTGCCGCGGGCGGTCCGGCCAATCTGCTGGTCACCGTGGCGAACCCGGACATCGAAACGGCCCAGCGGCTGTTTAAGTACCCCGGTATTGGCCTGCTGGTGGTCACCGGCGGTGAAGCGGTGGTGGAGTCCGCGCGCAAGCATACCAATAAACGTCTGATTGCCGCCGGCGCCGGTAACCCGCCGGTAGTGGTCGACGAAACGGCCGACCTGGCGCGCGCCGCACAGTCCATCGTCAAAGGCGCCTCGTTTGATAACAACATCATCTGCGCCGACGAAAAGGTGCTGATTGTGGTCGATAGCGTCGCCGACGAGCTGATGCGCCTGATGGAAGGCCAGCAGGCGGTGAAGCTCAGCGCGGCCCAGGCCGAGCAGCTTCAGCCGGTGCTGCTGAAGAATATCGATGAGCGCGGCAAAGGTACGGTCAGCCGTGACTGGGTGGGACGTGACGCGAGCAAGATTGCCGCCGCCATCGGCCTGAACGTGCCGCCGCAGACGCGCCTGCTGTTCGTGGAAACCCCGGCCAGCCATCCATTTGCCGTGACGGAACTGATGATGCCGGTGCTCCCTGTCGTACGGGTGGCCAGCGTCGATGACGCTATCGCGCTGGCGGTGCAGCTGGAGGGCGGCTGCCACCACACGGCGGCGATGCACTCGCGCAATATCGACAACATGAATCAGATGGCGAACGCCATTGATACCAGCATTTTCGTTAAAAACGGGCCGTGCATCGCCGGGCTCGGGCTGGGCGGAGAGGGCTGGACCACCATGACCATCACCACGCCAACCGGGGAGGGGGTGACCAGTGCGCGCACCTTCGTTCGCCTGCGGCGCTGCGTGCTGGTGGATGCCTTCCGAATTGTATAAGGGATGACTCATGGCACACGACGAACAACGTTGGCTCACCCCCAGACTGCAAAAAGCGGCCGCCCTGTGTAATCAGACGCCTGCCGCCAGTGAATCACCGCTGTGGCTGGGCGTGGATTTAGGCACCTGCGACGTGGTGTCGATGGTTGTCGACAGCGAAGGGCAGCCGGTGGCGGTGTGTCTGGACTGGGCTGACGTAGTGCGTGACGGCATCGTCTGGGATTTCTTCGGCGCCGTCACCATCGTGCACCGCCATCTCGATACGCTCGAACAGCAGCTTGGCTGTCGCTTCAGCCACGCGGCGACCTCGTTTCCGCCGGGCACCGACCCGCGTATTTCGATCAACGTACTCGAATCTGCCGGGCTGGAAGTTAGCCACGTGCTGGATGAACCGACCGCGGTGGCGGATCTGCTACAGCTCGACAACGCGGGCGTGGTGGATATCGGCGGCGGCACCACCGGGATCGCTATCGTCAAAAGGGGCGAGGTGACGTACTCCGCCGATGAAGCGACCGGCGGTCACCATATCTCCCTGACCCTTGCCGGTAACCGCCGCATGCCGCTGGAAGAGGCGGAGCAGTACAAGCGCAGCAACGTCCAGGAGATCTGGCCGGTGGTGAAGCCGGTATACGAAAAGATGGCCGAGATTGTTGCTCACCATATCGAAGGCCAGGGCATTGCTGATTTATGGCTGGCGGGCGGCTCCTGTATGCAGCCGGGCGTGGACGCGCTGTTTCGCAAGCGCTTCCCGGAATTACGGGTGCATTTACCGCAGCACAGCCTGTTTATGACCCCGCTGGCGATAGCCAGCAGCGGGAGAGAGAAAGCGGAGGGAATCTATGCAAGCTGAACTGCAGACGGCGCTCTTTCAGGCATTCGATACCCTGAATCTGCAGCGGGTGAAAACCTTCAGCGTGCCGCCGGTGACGCTGTGCGGCCTCGGCGCGCTGAGCGCCTGCGGTCAGGAAGCGCAAGCGCGAGGCGTAAGCCATCTGCTGGTGATGGTCGACAGTTTCCTGCATCAGGCGGGAATGACCGCCGGGCTTGCGCGCAGCCTGGCGATGAAGGGGGTGGCGATGACCGTCTGGCCCTGTCCGCCGGGAGAGCCGTGCATTACCGACGTCTGCGCGGCGGTGGCGCAGCTGCGCGAATCGAAGTGCGACGGCGTGGTGGCCTTTGGCGGCGGTTCGGTGCTTGACGCGGCGAAAGCGGTCGCGCTTCTGGTCACTAACCCTGAGCAGACGCTCAGCGCGATGACGGAAAGCAGCGTACTGCGCCCGCGTCTGCCGCTCATTGCGGTGCCGACCACCGCCGGAACCGGCTCGGAAACCACCAACGTGACGGTGATTATCGATGCGGTCAGCGGGCGCAAGCAGGTGCTGGCCCACGCCTCGCTCATGCCGGACGTGGCGATTCTCGACGCCGCCCTGACCGAAGGCGTTCCGCCGCCGGTGACGGCGATGACCGGGATTGACGCGCTGACCCACGCCGTTGAGGCGTACAGCGCGCTCAACGCGACGCCCTTCACCGATAGCCTGGCGCTTGGCGCGATAGCGATGATCGGCCAGGCGCTGCCGAAGGCCGTGGGCTACGGCCACGACCTCGCCGCCCGCGAAAGCATGCTGCTGGCTTCGTGTATGGCGGGAATGGCCTTTTCCAGCGCGGGTCTGGGTTTGTGTCATGCGATGGCGCATCAGCCCGGCGCGGCGCTGCATATTCCACACGGGCAGGCCAACGCCATGCTGCTGCCGACGGTAATGCGGTTTAACCGCATGGTATGCCGCGAGCGTTTCAGCCAGATCGGCCGGGCGCTGACCGCTAAAAAAACCGACGACCACGAGGCTATCGCCGCCGTTGAGGCGCTGATCGCCGAAGTCGGCCTGAGCAAACGACTCTCTGACGCCGGGGCGAAGCCCGAACATTTCAGCGCATGGGCGCAGGTGGCGCAGGAGGACATTTGTCTGCGCACCAATCCACGCACCGCCACCCGGGAGCAGATTATCGATCTGTACGCGGCGGCGCGCTGATGCGGCCATTTTCCCGGAGGCGTGTGGCTGTCCCGGCTCGCGCTGCGCTTAGCCGGGCTACAGGATCGCAGCCGTCTGCTATTCCGTAGCCCGGGTAAGGCGTTCACGCCGCGACCCGGGAAAGCCCCCGGAGCGCGGTTAATGCCCCGGCGTTCACAGTATCTACAAATCATAAATGACAGGGAGTAAAGGCTATGGGAATTAACGAAATCATCATGTACATCATGATGTTCTTTATGCTGATTGCCGCCGTGGACAGGATCCTGTCGCAGTTTGGCGGCTCGGCGCGCTTTCTCGGCAAGTTTGGCAAAAGCATCGAAGGATCCGGCGGCCAGTTCGAAGAGGGGTTTATGGCGATGGGCGCGCTGGGCCTGGCGATGGTCGGGATGACCGCGCTGGCGCCGGTACTGGCGCACCTGCTCGGGCCGGTGATAATTCCGCTGTATGAAATGCTCGGCGCCAACCCGTCGATGTTCGCCGGAACGCTGCTGGCCTGCGATATGGGCGGCTTCTTCCTCGCTAAAGAGCTGGCGGGCGGCGACGTGGCGGCGTGGCTCTATTCCGGCCTGATCCTCGGGGCGATGATGGGGCCGACGCTGGTGTTCTCCATTCCGGTCGCGCTCGGCATCATCGAGCCCTCCGACCGCCGCTACCTGGCGCTGGGCGTGCTGGCCGGGATCGTCACGATTCCAATCGGCTGCATCGCCGGCGGCCTGGTGGCCATGTACTCCGGCGTGGAGATTAACGGACAGCCGGTGGAGTTCACCTTCGCGCTGATCCTGATGAATATGATCCCGGTGCTTATCGTCGCGGTGCTGGTGGCGCTGGGGCTGAAGTTTATTCCGGAAAAAATGATCAACGGCTTCCAGATCTTCGCCAAATTTCTGGTGGCGCTGATCACCATCGGCCTGGCCGCGGCGGTCATCAAGTTCCTGCTCGGCTGGGATCTGATCCCGGGGCTCGACCCGATCTTTATGGCTCCCGGCGACCAGCCCGGCGAGGTGATGCGCGCCATTGAAGTCATTGGCTCGATCTCCTGCGTGCTGCTCGGCGCTTATCCAATGGTGCTGCTGCTGACCCGCTGGTTTGAAAAGCCGCTGATGCGCGTCGGTAATCTGCTGAAAATCAACAATATGGCTGCCGGCGGTATGGTGGCGACGCTGGCCAACAACATCCCGATGTTCGGCATGATGAAGCAGATGGATACCCGCGGCAAAGTCATCAACTGCGCGTTCTCCGTCTCCGCCGCTTTCGCGCTGGGGGATCACTTAGGCTTCGCCGCCGCCAACATGAACGCCATGATCTTCCCGATGATCGTCGGCAAGCTGATCGGCGGCGTCACCGCCATTGGCGTAGCGATGCTGCTGGTGCCGAAAGATGAAAACGCACCGGCGGCGGCGAAAACCGAAGCGGAGGCGCAATCGTGAAAACTCGCCAGCTGCTGAGCGTCGGTATCGATATCGGCACCACCACCACTCAGGTGATCTTCTCCCGCCTTGAGCTGGTTAACCGTGCGGCGGTGTCGCAGGTGCCGCGCTACGAATTCATCAAACGCGAAATTAGCTGGCAAAGCCCGGTCTTCTTTACCCCGGTTGATAAACAGGGCGGTCTGAAGGAGGCCGAACTCAAGGCGCTGATTCTGGCGCAGTACCAGGCCGCCGGGGTTGCCCCCGAATCGGTGGACTCTGGGGCGATCATTATCACCGGCGAAAGCGCGAAAACCCGCAACGCAAGGGCGGCGGTGATGGCGCTCTCGCAGTCGCTCGGCGACTTTGTGGTGGCCAGCGCCGGGCCGCATCTGGAATCGGTGATTGCCGGTCACGGCGCCGGGGCGCAAACCCTTTCTGAACAGCGGATGTGCCGGGTGCTGAACATTGATATCGGCGGTGGTACTTCAAACTACGCGCTGTTTGAAGCGGGAAAAATCAGCGCCACCGCCTGCCTGAACGTCGGCGGGCGCCTGCTGGAGACCGACGGCCAGGGGCGGGTGGTTTATGCCCATCAGCCGGGACAAATGATCGTCGATGAGGTTTTTGGCGCAGGCGCCGATGTGCGCGCGTTGAGTGCTTCGCAGTTAGCGCAGGTAGCGCGGCGGATGGCGGAGCTGATCGTCGAAGTTATCGACGGCACGCTCTCTCCGCTGGCGCAACGGCTGATGCAAACCGGCCTGCTGCCCGCAGGCGCGGTACCCGAGGTGATAACCCTTTCCGGCGGAGTGGGCGAGTGCTACCGCAACCAGCCCGCGGATCCGTTCTGTTTTTCTGATATTGGGCCACTGTTGGCCACGGCGCTGCATGAGCATCCGCGGCTGCGGGAGATGAACGTGCAGTTCCCGGCGCAAACCGTACGCGCCACGGTGATTGGCGCCGGCGCGCACACGCTCTCGCTTTCCGGCAGCACCATCTGGCTGGAGGGGGTTCAGCTCCCGCTGCGCAATCTGCCGGTGGCGATCCCGCTTGATGAAGCCGATCTGCTGAGCGCCTGGCAGCAGGCGCTGATGCAGCTCGATCTGGATCCGGGATCGGATGCTTACGTGCTGGCGCTTCCTGCTTCGTTGCCGGTGCGCTACGCCGCCCTGCTGGTGGTGATTGACGCGCTGCTGGCTTTTGTCGCGCGCTTTCCCAACCCGCATCCCCTGCTGGTGGTGGCCGAGCAGGACTTTGGCAAAGCGCTGGGCATGCTGCTGCGCCCGCAGTTGCAACAACTCCCGCTGGCGGTCATCGATGAGGTGAGCGTACGGGCGGGGGACTATATCGACATTGGTACGCCTCTTTTTGGCGGATCGGTTGTGCCGGTGACGGTGAAATCACTCGCATTTCCTTCCTGAGGGAACGACTTATGAAACTAAAGACCACATTGTTCGGCAATGTTTATCAGTTTAAGGATGTAAAAGAGGTGCTGGCTAAAGCCAACGAACTGCGTTCGGGGGATGTGCTGGCGGGGGTAGCGGCGGAAAGTTCGCAGCAGCGCGTGGCGGCGAAGCAGGTGCTCTCCGATATGACGGTCGCCGATATTCGTAACAATCCGGTGATTCCTTATGAAGAGGACTGCGTGACGCGCCTGATTCAGGATGACGTCAACGAAACCGCCTATCAGCGGATTAAAAACTGGACCATCAGCGACCTGCGCGAATACGTGCTTAACGATGAGGTCACCAGCGATGATATCGCGTTTGTGCGCAAAGGGCTGACCTCAGAAGTGGTGGCGGCGGTGGCGAAGGTCTGCTCCAACGCCGACCTGATCTACGGCGCGAAGAAAATGCCGGTGATTAAAAAAGCCAACACCACCATCGGCCTGCCGGGCACCTTTAGCTGCCGCCTGCAGCCGAACGATACCCGCGATGACGTGCAGAGCATTGCCGCGCAAATCTACGAGGGGCTCTCGTTCGGCGCGGGCGATGCGGTGATCGGCGTTAACCCGGTAACCGATGACGTGGAGAACCTGACCCGCGTCCTCGATACCGTCTACGGCGTTATCGACAAGTTTAATATCCCGACCCAGGGCTGCGTGCTGGCGCACGTCACCACCCAGATTGAAGCGATCCGTCGCGGCGCGCCGGGGGGGCTTATTTTCCAGAGCATCTGCGGCAGCGAAAAGGGGCTAAAAGAGTTCGGCGTGGAGCTGGCGATGCTCGATGAAGCTCGGGCGGTCGGCGCCGAGTTTAACCGTATCGCCGGGGAGAACTGCCTGTACTTTGAAACCGGGCAGGGCTCGGCGCTGTCGGCCGGCGCGAACTTCGGCGCCGACCAGGTGACGATGGAGGCGCGCAACTATGGCCTGGCGCGGCACTACGATCCGTTCCTCGTCAATACCGTGGTGGGCTTTATCGGGCCGGAGTACCTCTATAACGATCGGCAGATTATTCGCGCCGGTCTCGAAGATCACTTTATGGGCAAGCTGAGCGGCATCTCGATGGGCTGCGACTGCTGCTACACCAACCATGCCGACGCCGACCAGAACCTCAATGAAAACCTGATGATTCTGCTCGCCACCGCCGGCTGCAACTACATCATGGGCATGCCGCTCGGCGACGACATCATGCTCAACTATCAGACCACCGCGTTTCACGATACCGCTACCGTCCGTCAGCTGCTGAATCTACGGCCGTCGCCGGAGTTCGAACGCTGGCTGGAAACCATGGGCATTATGGCAAACGGTCGTCTGACCCAACGGGCGGGCGATCCGTCACTGTTCTTTTGATGACGCGGGGATGACACATGATGGATCAAAAGCAGATTGAAGAAATTGTACGTAGCGTGATGGCGTCAATGGGACAAACGCAGACGGCAGCAGCAGCGCCTGAGGCGACGGTGACGAAATGCGCCAGCCGGTGCGAGGTCGCGGCGGAGAGCTGCGCGCTGGATTTAGGTTCGCCAGAGGCGAAAGGCTGGATTGGCGTGCAGCAGCCGCATCGTGCGGAAGTGCTGGCCGAACTGAAGCGCAGCACCGCAGCGCGCGTGTGTACCGGCCGCGCCGGTCCGCGTCCGCGCACCCTCGCGCTGCTGCGCTTCCTCGCCGACCACTCGCGATCCAAGGATACGGTGCTGAAAGAGGTACCGGAGGAGTGGGTGAAAACCCAGGGATTGCTGGAGGTGCGCTCCGAAATTAGCGACAAAAACCTCTACCTGACGCGCCCGGATATGGGCCGTCGGCTGAGTCCGGAGGCGATTGACGCGCTGAAGGCGCAGTGCGTGGCGAATCCTGACGTTCAGGTGGTGGTATCCGATGGCCTCTCTACCGACGCGATTACCGTCAACTATGAAGAGATCCTGCCGCCGCTGCTGTCGGGCCTGAAGCAGGCCGGACTGAAGGTCGGTACGCCGTTCTTCGTCCGCTACGGGCGGGTCAAAATTGAAGATCAGATTGGCGAAATTCTCGGCGCGAAGGTGGTCATCCTGCTGGTAGGTGAACGTCCGGGGCTGGGGCAGTCGGAAAGCCTCTCCTGTTACGCCGTGTATTCGCCGCGCGTGGCGACCACCGTCGAAGCGGACAGGACCTGTATTTCCAATATTCACCAGGGCGGCACGCCCCCGGTAGAAGCCGCGGCGGTGATTGTCGATTTGGCCAAACGCATGCTGGAGCAGAAGGCTTCCGGCATCAACATGACTCGGTAAGGAGGCATCATGCCTGCATTAGATTTAATTCGCCCTTCGGTGACGGCCATGCGCGTGATTGCCTCAGTGAATGACGGCTTTGCCCGCGAGCTTAAATTACGGCCGCATATACGTAGCCTCGGACTCATCACGGCGGATTCGGATGATGTGACTTATATTGCCGCTGACGAAGCGACAAAACAGGCGATGGTGGAAGTGGTCTACGGTCGTTCTCTTTACGCCGGCGCGGCCCACGGCCCTTCGCCAACCGCAGGTGAAGTGCTGATTATGCTGGGCGGCCCGAACCCGGCGGAAGTGCGCGCCGGTCTGGATGCGATGGTGGCGCATATCGAAACTGGGGCCGCGTTCCAGTGGGCCAACGATACCGAAGATACGGCGTTTCTGGCGCACGTGGTGTCGCGTACCGGCTCTTATCTCTCGTCTACCTCCGGCATTGCGCTGGGCGATCCGATCGCTTATCTGGTGGCGCCGCCGCTGGAGGCGACCTTCGGTATCGATGCGGCAATGAAATCGGCCGACGTGCAGCTGGTGACCTACGTGCCGCCGCCGTCGGAAACCAACTATTCCGCCGCCTTTTTGACGGGAAGCCAGGCCGCCTGTAAAGCTGCCTGTAACGCCTTTACCGATGCCGTTCTGGATATTGCCCGTCATCCAATCCAGCGCGCGTAAGGGGGAAGCGATGATCAACGCCCTGGGATTACTGGAAGTGGACGGCATGGTGGCCGCCGTTGACGCGGCGGATGCGATGCTGAAGGCGGCCAACGTGCGGCTGCTCAGCCATGAGGTTCTTGACCCCGGCAGGCTGACGCTGGTGGTGGAAGGCGACCTGGCGGCGTGCCGGGCGGCGCTGGATGCCGGCAGCGCTGCGGCGCAGCGTACGGGGCGCGTTATCAGCCGTCGGGAGATTGGACGCCCGGAAGAGGATACCCAGCGGCTGATCGCCGGTTTTCAACGGCTGCCGCAAGCGCCGGAGCCGCCGGTGGTCGTGGAATCCTCAGAACCCTTGCTGACGCTGCTCTCTTCGACGCGTCAGGGAATGACGGCAGGGGAGGTGGCCGCCCATTTCGGCTGGTCGCTTGAAGGGGCCAGGAAGGCGCTGGAGCAGCTCTTTTCTACCGGAGCGTTGCGTAAACGCAGTAGTCGCTATCGCTTAAAAAATTAACCAGTCGGAGGTGCCGGGAACGCGAAAGCGCTCCCGGTTTATCAGATCATGAAAAAGAAAAAACCGGCCAACCTGCACCATCTTTATCATGAAGCATTACCCGAAGACGTTAAACTGACGCCGATGGTCGAGGTGGACAACGTCCATCAGCGGCGGACCACCGATGTCTATGAACATGCCCTGACGATTACCGCCTGGCAGCAGATTTACGATCAGCTGCATCCGGGGAAATTCCACGGTGAATTTACCGAAATCCTGCTCGATGATATTCAGGTCTTTCGCGAATATACCGGCCTGGCGCTGCGTCAGTCCTGCCTGGTGTGGCCGAACTCCTTCTGGTTCGGTATTCCGGCAACACGCGGCGAGCAGGGGTTTATTGGCTCACAGTGTCTCGGCAGCGCCGAAATCGCCACCCGACCCGGCGGCACCGAGTTTGAGCTCAGCACGCCGGATGATTACACCATTCTGGGCGTAGTGATCTCGGAGGATGTCATTTCCCGCCAGGCCAGCTTCCTGCATCACCCGGAGCGGGTGCTGCATATGCTGCGTAACCAGTCGGCGCTGGAGGTCAAAGAGGAGCACAAGGCGGCGCTGTGGGGCTTTGTGCAGCAGGCGCTGGCGACGTTTAGCGAGAATCCGGAGAACCTTCATCAGCCCGCGGTGCGTAAGGTATTGGGCGATAATCTCCTGCTGGCGATGGGGGCGATGCTGGAGGAGGCGCAGCCGATGATTACCGCCGAGAGCATTAGCCACCAGAGCTATCGGCGTCTGCTTTCCCGGGCGCGGGAGTACGTGCTGGAGAATATGTCGGAGCCGCTGACGGTTCTCGATTTATGTCAGCAGCTGCACGTCAGCCGCCGTACGCTGCAAAACGCCTTTCACGCCATTCTGGGGATCGGGCCGAACGCCTGGCTGAAGCGCATTCGTTTAAACGCGGTGCGCCGGGAGCTGATTAGCCCGTGGTCGCAGAGCACGACGGTTAAGGATGCGGCGATGCAGTGGGGATTCTGGCACCTGGGCCAGTTCGCTACCGATTATCAGCAGCTGTTCGCCGAGAAACCGTCGCTGACGCTGCATCAGCGGATGCGGCAGTGGGCGTGATGACGATCTATTTAGCGGATGGCGATTCGCGCCGTCATCGCAGGCCTGATAAGCGTAGCGTCATCAGGCAAAACGGCGCCGTATCTGGCCTGCGAACCGCACTATCAGGCAACGTTAAACCCAATCGCGCACCTGAATAAACGCGCTCAGCGCCGCTTCCGGGCTGCCCGCTTCCGGCTGGTAGTCGTATTCCCAGCGCACCAGCGGCGGCATCGACATCAGAATGGATTCGGTGCGGCCGCCGGTTTGCAGGCCGAACAGGGTGCCGCGATCCCACACCAGGTTGAACTCCACGTAGCGCCCGCGGCGGTAGAGCTGAAAATCGCGCTCGCGCTCGCCCCAGACCCTCTCTTTACGCCGCTCGACAATGGGCAGATACGCATCGGTGAAGCCATTGCCCACCGCCTGCATAAAGTCGAAACAATGGTCAAAGTTCGGGGTATTCAAATCATCAAAAAACAGGCCGCCGATGCCGCGCTGCTCGTTACGATGCTTGAGGAAGAAGTAGTCGTCGCACCACTTTTTATAGCGCGGATAAACCTCTTCGCCGAAGGGCTGGCACAGGTCGCGGGCGGTGCGATGCCAGTGAACGGCATCTTCTTCAAAGCCGTAGTAGGGGGTTAAATCGAAGCCGCCGCCGAACCACCATACCGGCTCGGCGCCCGGTTTTTCCGCGATAAAGAAGCGCACGTTGGCGTGGCTGGTAGGGATATAGGGGCTGCGCGGGTGCACGACCAGCGAGACGCCCATCGCTTCAAAGCTGCGGCCCGCCAGCTCAGGGCGGTGCGCGGTTGCGGAGGCCGGCATCGCCTCGCCGTGCACGTGCGAAAAGTTAACGCCAGCCTGCTCAAAGATACCGCCATCGCGCAGCACCCGGCTGCGTCCGCCGCCGCCGCCTTCCCGCTGCCAGCTATCTTCGATGAATTCGCTGCCGTCAACGGCGCTGAGCTTTTGGCAGATAGCATCCTGGAGCTGGAGAAGGAAAGCTTTTACCTGGTGCGCATCGGGTCTCATTAACGTCTCTTCGAGTGGGCTTTCTGGTTATCGAACCAGTGGAAATAGCTGATGATGCCGTTGGCAATCGCCGTGGCGATTTTCTGCCGGAACGCGGTGGTGCCGAGCAGTTTTTCTTCGTTCGGATTGGTAATAAACGAGGTTTCTACCAGCACCGACGGAATCGACGGCGATTTCAGCACCACAAACGCCGCCTGCTCGGTATTGCGGCTGTGCAGCTTGTGCACCGGCTTGATCTTTTTCAGGATATGGGAACCGAGCGTCAGGCTGTTTTTGATGGTATCAGTTTGTACCAGGTCGAACAGCACTTGCTGCAATAGGTGGTCTTTATCCGTCGTTTTCTTGCCGGCCACTTCATCCGCCCGGTTTTCACGGTCCGAGAGATACTTTGCCATGGCGCTACTGGCGCCGCGGTTGGAAAGGGCGAAAACGGAGGCGCCGGCCGCGCTCGGGTTGGTGAAACCATCGGCGTGAATTGACATAAAAAGATCGGCGCCGTGCTGGTGGGCGATCTCCACCCGGTCATAGAGCGGAATAAATGTATCGCCGCTGCGCGTCAGGCGCGCATCGATGCCGTTGCTGCGCAGAATGCTGCGCACGTTTTTAGCGATCGCCAGCACGACGTGCTTCTCTTTTGAACCGTTATGGCCGATAGCGCCGGTATCGATACCTCCATGGCCCGGGTCGAGCATCACGACGCGTTTGGCGCCTTTTTTTTTCGCTGCGGGTTTGCTGTGCCCATTGGATGTTTTCAATGGCTGTTGTTCTTTCGCGCTGGCCTGTGAGGCGATCCCTGAAAGCGTGATTGCTGCCAGCCCGGCTTTCAGCACCTGGCGGCGCGAAGCAAGTATTTTTAATGGTTTAAAAGTGCTCATTCGGCCTGAATTGCAAACAAGTGGTAACCAATGTTATATCGTATCGTCTTTTCTGATACGACCATTCAAAATAAGAATTGTTTTACTTTTCATTTCAATACATGACAAAGTCATAGTATGCCATTTTTTGCGGCTCATTGCGCCTGATATTGGCTATCGGGCACAATCACGCCATAATCTCTGTTTTTAACCGTCAATGGTGGGGAATACCATGGAGATACGCGTTTTTCGCCAGCAAGATTTCGAAGAGGTCATCACCCTGTGGGAGCGTTGCGATCTCCTTCGCCCATGGAACGATCCGGAAATGGATATTGAACGTAAGCTGAACCACGATGCCAGCCTGTTTCTGGTCGCCGAAGTTAACGGTGAAGTGGTTGGCACGGTGATGGGCGGTTATGACGGGCATCGCGGGTCTGCCTATTATCTTGGCGTGCATCCTGAATATCGCGGTCGCGGTATTGCTAATGCGCTGCTTAATCGGCTGGAGAAAAAGCTGATCGCCCGCGGCTGTCCGAAAATAAATATTATGGTTCGCGAAGATAATGATGTGGTGCAGGGGATGTACGAACGCCTTGGCTATGAGCATTCAGACGTGCTGTGCCTCGGCAAGCGCTTAATTGAAGATGAAGAATACTGAGTTTATCCCCGCCGATTTCGATACCCACGGCCGCCTGCGTTTGCCGTTTCTCTTTTGGTGCGTGCTGCTGCTTCAGGCGCGGACGTGGGTGCTATTTCTGATGGCCGGCGCGTCACGCCAGCAGGGCGACGCGCTGCTGAATCTGTTTTATCCGGACCACGATAATTTTTGGCTGGGATTGCTCCCCGGCATTCCGGCGGTGCTGGCGTTTATCATTAGCGGGCATCGTCAGCGCTTCCCCCGGCTCTGGCCCATGATGCGCTGGCTGCTGGTGCTTTCCCAGCTCTTGCTGTTGGTCTGGCAACCGCTGTTGTGGATGAGCGGCGAGTCGCCTTCGGCGGTGACCATCGGCCTGCTGGCGGCGGATCTTTACGCGCTCTGGTGGCTGTTAAGCAGCCGTCGGCTGAAAGCCTGTTTTCGCGAAGAACAGGTTTAACGGCACTTTTTGCCGATCGCGCACTCCAACTTGCGTTGAATACATCAGAAAGGACACTCAGTCATGAAATCGCTACGTTTACTTCTCTGCGCACTACCGCTGGCTTTAACCGGCTGCTCAACGATGAGCTCGGTGAACTGGTCGGCGGCTTATCCGTGGAACTGGTTTGGTTCCTCTATGGAGGTGAGCGAACAGGGCGTAGGCAACCTGACGGCGTCAACGGCGCTGAGCGAGCAGGCGATCGGCGACGCGCTCGGCAGCAGCTACCGCCTGCGCAGCGGCATGAAAACGGCTAACGGCAATATTGTGCGCTATTTCGAAGCGTTAAAAGATGACAAGGTCGCGCTGACCATCAACGGCGAGAGCGGGACTATTAGCCGCATCGACGTGCGCGATAGCAATATCAAAGCCGCCAGCGGCGTGAAAATCGGTACCCCGTTCAGCGATATCTACAGCAAAGCGTTTGGTAACTGCCAGAAAGGCAGCAACGATAACGGTGCCGTGGTGGAGTGCAAGGCCGAGGGTAGCCAGCATATTAGCTATGCCTTCACCGGCAACTGGAGCGGCCCTGATGAGCTAATGCCCTCCGACGACACGCTGAAAAACTGGAAGGTGAGCAAGATTATCTGGCGTCGCTAATTTGATCTGAAGTGATTCGAGGTCCTGAAAAAGCGGGTACAATAGCGCCTTAAAAAGCCACAGCGTTGTGGTTGTACTATTTCAGGAGGAGCGATGTCTCAGGTTCAGAGCGGCATTTTGCCGGAACATTGCCGTGCGGCGATTTGGATTGAAGCAAATGTCAAAGGCGATGTTGACGCCCTGCGCGAAGCCAGCAAGGTGTTTGCCGATAAGTTAGCCACCTTTCAGGCGAAATACCCGGAAGCGAAGCTGGGGGCGGTGGTCGCTTTTGGCCATAACGTCTGGCGTCAGCTAAGCGGTGGCGTCGGGGCTGAAGAGCTAAAAGACTTCCCGTCCTATGGCAAAGGTCTGGCCCCGGCCACCCAGTATGATGTGCTAATCCACATTCTGTCCGCGCAGCATGAGCTGAATTTTTCTGTCGCTCAGGCGGCCCTGTCCGCTTTTGGCGCAGCGATTGATGTCAAAGAAGAGATTCACGGCTTTCGCTGGATTGAAGAGCGCGATCTGAGCGGCTTTGTCGACGGTACTGAAAACCCGGCGGGGGAAGAGACCCGCCGTGAAGTGGCGGTGATTCAGGATGGCGTCGATGCGGGCGGCAGCTACGTATTTGTGCAGCGCTGGGAGCACAACCTCAAGCAGCTTAATCGCATGAGCGTTCCCGATCAGGAGATGATGATCGGCCGTACCAAAGAAGCCAACGAAGAGATTGACGGCGACGATCGTCCGGATACCTCTCACCTGAGCCGCGTGGATCTGAAAGAAGAAGGTAAAGGGCTGAAGATTGTGCGTCAGAGCCTGCCGTACGGTACCGCCAGCGGCACCCACGGCCTCTACTTTTGCGCCTACTGCGCGCGTCTGCACAATATTGAACAGCAGCTGCTGAGCATGTTCGGCGATACCGACGGTAAGCGCGACGCGATGCTGCGTTTTACCAAACCGGTGACCGGCGGATACTACTTCGCGCCTTCGCTGGATAGACTGCTGGCGCTGTAAGATCTTCTCCTGACCCTCTCCCCCGCAGGGAGAGGGGACCGTTCGGCGCGGCCGGCAGGCGTCGAACGTTTTCCGGTTCTGCATGCGTGATTCAGATAAGCTTTGCCATTCCCTTATTCTCTTTTCGACTTCCAAATCGCCAAACGGTATATAAAACCGTTACTCCTTTCATAGCCGTTATAAATATGATGATCAGCAGAAAATCATCATATTGATAAGGGTGCGCAATGGCCGTTAAATCACTAAAAAAAGGATATCTGGCGCTGGCTGCTTCTGTGCTGCTGGTCGCGCAGGCGCAGGCGACGGAATTGCTGAACAGTTCCTACGATGTTTCTCGCGAGCTGTTTGCCGCCCTTAACCCGCAGTTCGAACAGCAGTGGGCGAAAGATAACGGCGGCGATAAGCTGACGATTAAACAATCTCATGCCGGGTCATCAAAACAGGCGCTGGCGATTCTGCAAGGGCTGAAGGCCGACGTGGTGACCTACAATCAGGTGACCGATGTCCAGATCCTGCACGACAAAGGCAAGCTGATCCCCGCCGACTGGCAAAGCCGTCTGCCGAATAACAGCTCGCCGTTTTACTCCACCATGGGCTTCCTGGTGCGTAAAGGCAACCCGAAGAATATCCACGACTGGAATGACTTAGTGCGTTCCGACGTGAAGCTGATTTTCCCGAACCCAAAAACCTCCGGCAACGCGCGTTACACTTATTTAGCGGCGTGGGGCGCGGCGGACAAGGCTGACGGCGGCGATAAAGCGAAAACCGAGCAGTTCATGACCCAGTTCCTGAAAAACGTCGAAGTGTTTGATACCGGCGGTCGCGGGGCTACCACGACCTTCGCCGAGCGCGGTCTGGGCGATGTGCTGATCAGCTTCGAATCGGAAGTGAATAACATCCGCAAACAGTATGAAGCGCAGGGCTTTGAGGTGGTTATCCCGAAAACCAACATCCTGGCCGAGTTCCCGGTGGCGTGGGTGGATAAAAACGTCCAGGCCAACGGTACCGAGAAAGCGGCAAAAGCCTATCTCAACTACCTGTACAGCCCGCAGGCGCAGACCATCATCACCGATTACTACTACCGCGTGAATAACCCGGACGTGATGAACAAACTGAAAGATAAATTCCCGCAGACCGAACTGTTCCGCGTGGAAGATAAATTTGGCTCCTGGCCTGATGTGATGAAAACCCATTTTGCCAGCGGCGGTGAGCTGGACAAACTGCTGGCGGCGGGGCGTAAGTAATGTTTGCAGTATCGACTAAACGCGTGCTGCCGGGCTTTACCTTAAGCCTCGGGACCAGCCTGCTGTTCGTCTGCCTTATCCTGTTGTTGCCGCTCAGCGCGCTGGTGATGCAGCTTGCCCAGATGAGCTGGGCGCAGTACTGGGACGTGGTGACCAACCCGCAGGTGGTGGCGGCCTATAAAGTGACGCTGCTGTCGGCGTTTGTCGCCTCCATTTTTAACGGCGTGTTCGGCCTGCTGATGGCGTGGATCTTAACCCGCTACCGCTTCCCGGGCCGCACGCTGCTTGATGCGCTGATGGATTTGCCGTTTGCGCTGCCGACGGCCGTTGCCGGCTTAACCCTCGCCTCGCTCTTCTCCGTGAACGGGTTGTACGGCGAGTGGCTGGCGAAATTTGATATTAAAGTCACCTATACCTGGCTCGGTATCGCGGTGGCCATGGCCTTTACCAGCATCCCGTTTGTGGTGCGTACCGTGCAGCCGGTGCTGGAAGAGTTGGGTCCGGAATATGAAGAGGCGGCGGAAACCCTGGGCGCCACGCGCTGGCAGAGCTTTCGCAAGGTGGTGCTGCCGGAGCTCTCCCCGGCGCTGATGGCGGGCGTTGCGCTGTCCTTTACCCGCAGCCTCGGTGAGTTCGGCGCGGTGATTTTTATCGCTGGCAACATTGCGTGGAAAACGGAAGTGGCCTCGCTGATGATTTTTATTCGTTTGCAGGAGTTTGATTACCCGGCGGCGAGCGCGATTGCTTCGGTGATCCTCGCGGCCTCGCTGCTGCTGCTGTACTCGATTAACACTCTGCAAAGTCGCTTTGGTCGACGTGTGGTAGGTCACTGATGGCGGAAGTTACGCAATTGAAGCGATACGATGCGCCCCGCATCAACTGGGGTAAATGGTTTCTGATCGGTGCGGGCGTGCTGGTTTCCGCGTTTATTCTCGTCGTGCCGACGGTGTATATCTTCGTTCAGGCCTTCAGCAAGGGGCTGATGCCCGCGCTGGAAAACCTGGCGAACCCGGATATGCTGCACGCCATCTGGCTGACCGTGCTGATTGCATTGATCACCGTGCCGGTGAACCTGGTGTTCGGCACGCTGCTGGCGTGGCTGGTGACGCGCTTTAACTTCCCGGGACGTCAGCTGCTGCTGACCCTGCTGGATATTCCTTTTGCCGTGTCGCCGGTGGTAGCGGGCCTGGTGTATCTGCTCTTTTACGGCTCCAACGGGCCGCTGGGCGGCTGGCTGGATGAGCACAACCTGCAGATCATGTTCGCCTGGCCGGGCATGGTGCTGGTGACGGTCTTTGTGACCTGCCCGTTTGTGGTGCGCGAGCTGGTGCCGGTGATGTTAAGCCAGGGGAGCAACGAAGACGAAGCGGCGGTGCTGCTGGGCGCGTCAGGCTGGCAGATGTTCCGCCGCGTGACGCTGCCGAATATCCGCTGGGCGCTGCTTTACGGCGTGGTGCTGACCAACGCCCGCGCGATTGGCGAGTTTGGTGCCGTTTCCGTCGTCTCCGGCTCTATTCGCGGTGAAACCCTGTCGCTGCCGTTACAGATTGAGCTGCTGCAGCAGGACTACAACACCATCGGTTCGTTTACTGCCGCCGCGTTGCTGACGCTGATGGCTATTTTGACCCTGTTTTTGAAGAGTGTGGTGCAGTGGCGTTTAGAAAATCAGGAAAAACGTCAGCATCAGGAGGGAAATCATGAGCATTGAGATTGCCAATATTAAGAAGTCTTTTGGTCGCACCCAGGTGCTGAATGATATCTCGCTGGATATCCCTTCCGGACAAATGGTGGCGCTGCTCGGGCCGTCTGGCTCCGGTAAAACCACGCTGCTGCGTATTATCGCCGGGCTTGAGCATCAGACCAGCGGGCACATCCGCTTTCACGGCACCGACGTGAGCCGTCTGCATGCCCGCGATCGCAAGGTGGGCTTTGTATTCCAGCATTACGCGCTGTTCCGCCATATGACCGTGTTCGACAATATTGCGTTTGGCCTGACCGTACTGCCGCGCCGCGAGCGCCCGAATGCGGCGGCCATCAAAGCGAAAGTGACCAAACTGCTGGAGATGGTACAGCTTGCGCATCTGGCGGATCGCTTTCCGGCGCAGCTCTCCGGCGGGCAGAAGCAGCGCGTGGCGCTGGCGCGTGCGTTAGCCGTTGAACCGCAGATACTGCTGCTGGATGAACCCTTCGGCGCGCTGGACGCCCAGGTGCGTAAAGAGCTGCGTCGCTGGCTGCGTCAGCTGCATGAAGAGCTGAAGTTCACCAGCGTCTTCGTCACCCACGATCAGGAAGAGGCGATGGAAGTTGCCGACCGCGTGGTAGTGATGAGCCAGGGCAACATTGAGCAGGTTGACGAGCCGGAGCAGCTCTGGCGCGAACCGGCGACCCGCTTTGTGCTGGAATTTATGGGCGAGGTGAACCGTCTGCAGGGCACCATTCGCGGCGGACAATTCCACGTGGGCGCGCACCGCTGGCCGCTGGGCTATACCTCCGCGCATCAGGGGCCGGTCGATCTGTTCCTGCGTCCGTGGGAAGTTGACGTGAGCCGCCGAACCAGCCTCGATTCACCGCTGCCGGTGCAGGTGCTGGAAGCTAGCCCTAAAGGTCACTACACGCAATTGGTGGTACAACCGCTGGGCTGGTATACCGAGCCGCTGACCGTGGTCATGCGCGACGACGTCCCGCCGCACCGGGGAGAGCGCCTGTTTGTCGGTCTGCAGCATGCCCGTATTTATCACGGGAAGGAACGCATTGAGACGCGCGAGGATATTGCTCTGGCTGAGTCAGCCTGATAGGTTATCGCGTATGTTTTTCGCCCGGTGGCGTAATGCTTACCGGGCTTTTTATTGGGCAAAACCGTGAATACATTAGAACAAACAATCGGCAACACGCCTCTGGTCAAACTGCAGCGCATGGGGCCGGACAACGGCAGCGAAATCTGGGTCAAACTTGAAGGCAACAATCCGGCGGGGTCGGTGAAAGACAGGGCGGCCCTGTCGATGATTGTCGAGGCCGAAAAGCGCGGAGAGATTAAACCCGGTGATGTGCTGATTGAAGCGACCAGCGGCAACACCGGCATTGCGCTGGCGATGATCGCCGCGCTTAAAGGCTATCAGATGAAGCTGCTGATGCCGGACAACATGAGCCAGGAGCGCCGTGCCGCCATGCGCGCCTACGGTGCGGAGCTGATTCTGGTCACCAAAGAGCAGGGAATGGAAGGCGCGCGTGACTTAGCGTTAGCCATGGCGCAGCGCGGCGAAGGCAAGCTGCTCGATCAGTTCAACAACCCGGACAACCCGTACGCGCACTACACCACTACCGGGCCGGAAATCTGGCAGCAGACCGACGGGCGGATCACCCATTTTGTCTCCAGCATGGGTACCACCGGCACCATTACCGGCGTATCGCGTTTTCTGCGCGAGCAGGATAAAGCGGTGAGCATCGTGGGGCTGCAGCCGGAAGAGGGGAGCAGTATTCCCGGAATTCGCCGCTGGCCTGCCGAATATATGCCGGGCATTTTTAACGCGCAGCTGGTGGACGCGGTGCTCGATATCCATCAACAGGATGCCGAAAACACCATGCGGATGCTGGCGGTGAAGGAGGGGATTTTCTGCGGCGTCAGTTCCGGCGGCGCGGTGGCGGGCGCGCTACGTGTGGCGGGTGAAAATCCTGGCGCGGTAGTGGTGGCGATCGTTTGCGATCGCGGCGATCGCTACCTTTCTACCGGCGTATTTGGCGAAGAGCACTTTACCCAAGGCGCGGGAATTTAAACCTCGGGCGCGTCGAGCAGGTCCGTACCGTAGGAGTTATCCACGGTGCAGAGCCAGCGTTCACCCTGCTGACGAAAGACATAGGTTGCGCGCCGCGTGACCTGTGTTATCCCGGCTTCCGCCGTCGGGATATCCAGCCGGGTTTCCATAATCACCAGCGCATTGCCGCCGCCTTCGATAATCTCCATTTTTCCCTGCGTCACCACCAGCCGGTGCTGGAAATAGTCGGCAATGGCGATAAACGCGTTGCGGATATTTTCTTTGCCCCGCACGACCATGCCTGGCTTGACGACCAGCGCGGCGTCATCAGCGTAATACTCCATCAGTGTCGCGTAATCCTCCAGGGAGATAGCGCGATCGCAGGCTTCGATGGCGGCTTTAAGCTGTGGGTTGGGATTGGGCATTTCTGGGTATCCTTAAACTGTCGGGCTTTAATAAAAGCCTTTTGCTTACTTTGCCGTCAGCTTATCAAGAAACGCCCATAGCTTCTCATTCATTTCGCGATAATCCCAGGCACGCATCTCCTGTTCACTACGAATGAAACGCCTGCCTCTGGCGGCGCTAAGCTCCTGCTTCGAATGGGCGATCAGCAGCTCAATGACCTCAGCATCAAACTCCATGTGGCACTGGAAGCCATAAACCCAGTCGCTGTATTTCACAATTTGCCGCGGGCAGCCTTCGCTGGAGGCCATCACTTCCGCCTCCGGGGTCAGGCCTGGCATATCGTTATGCCAGTGGCCGACGACCAGCGAGGGGCCAAAATGGGCCAGTTTGTCATCCTGCAGGCCCGCGGTGGTGAGCGTGATGGGATAGTGACCCACCTCTTTTTCCGGACTTTGCATGACCGGCGCGCCCAGCGCTTCACCGATAAGCTGCGAGCCCAGGCATATCCCTACCACGATCCGTCCTGCGGCAATGGCCTGCGCAATCAAACGCTGCTCGGCGTGGCTATCAAACCAGGGGCACTCAGATAATGTCGTGCGCGGCGACTGCGGACCGCCGAGCACAACCAGCATATCAAAAGCGTTGGCGTTTTCCGGTAGCCTGTCCCCCGCGTATACCCGCGACCAGCTGATACCGTAGCCGCGCGCCTGCGCCCAGTGCAGGTAAGCTCCCGGCGCTTCAAAGACTTCATGGACGATAAAGTGGATCTGCATAGCGTTAACTCCCGTCACTGTTGTTGTAATATCTGGTATAAGTCATTGGCGAGCTTATTCATTTCATTGTCGCTGAGCGTCGCAAGCGACAGCCTCAGCCCGTGCGAAGGGGCGCGAATGCCGAACGTTTCGCCTTCGCGAACCAGCCAGCCGGCGTGCGCCAGACGGAGCGCTACCGGCTGGCTCGGCTCTTCCAGCGGGAACCAAAAATTAAGGCCGTCTCCCGGCGTCAGATGGGTGATTCCGCGGCTGGCGAGGGCGGCAATCAGCTTTTCATGCTGCTGACGATAGTGGCGCCGGGTTTCCGCCAGAGAGGCCATAAAGGTGTTGTCGTTAAGGCAGGCGATGACCAGATCCTGCAACAGATGGCTGACCCATTGGCTACCGGAATTAAGCCTCAGCCGCAGCGCCGCCGACGTGTCAGCGTCGCTGGCGACGATGGCCAGACGCAAATCTGGTCCCAGGGTTTTTGACAGGGAGCGTACCAGCGCCCAACGCTGACTTTCCGCGGCGATAGGGGAGTACCAGGGCGTGGCGGAGAGCAGCGCGAAATGGTCGTCAACAATCACCAGAACCTGCGGATAGCGGGCCAGTATTTCGCGTATTGCCCGGGCGCGGGATTCGCTGAGGCTACAGCCGGTCGGATTGTGTGCGCGCGGGGTAATAATGACCGCCCGGGCGCCGTTGCTCAGCGCCTCTTCAAGGGCTTCAGGCTGCATGCCTTCCCCGTCGACCGGTACCGGCGAAGGGCTAAAACCGGCGTAGCGCAGCATATTGATGCTGCTGAGAAAGCAGGGGTCTTCGATGGCCACGCTATCGCCGGGCAGCAGCAGGGCGCACAGCAGGCGCTCAAGCGCATCGACAGCGCCGCTGGCAAGGTTAATATCGGCATCCAGGTTCACATCGTTGTTAACCCAGCGGCTGGCCCACGCGGCCAGCCGTGGTTCAACCGCCGCATCGCCGTACAGACGAGGCGCTGGCGCAATTGCGCTGAGATAGTGCTTGAGGTTTGCCAGGCGAGCGGGGTCGGGATTGCCGCTGGAGATATCCTTCAGCGGCGAAGAGGGATCGCCACCTTCAAGGGCGGGCAGGGTATTATGCGTTTTAATGGCGGTACCATTACGCCCCTGGCTGATAGCCAGGCCAGAGGTCACCAGTCGCTTATAGGCGGCAGCGACGGTATTGCGGTTAACCGACAGCTTGCCCGCCAGCTCGCGGACCGGCGGTAAAACATCGCCAGGCTTGAGTGCGCCGCTTTGTACCAGATGGCGGATGCTATCGAAGATCTCACTGGCAGTTTTTCCAACGATCATTATTGACCTATGACAAAATGAATTTTAGCATAGGACGAATGATAATCAGAGTATGACCCGCTGTCCAGCGGGGGGAGAAAGGATGGGCCAGCAAGATGAAATACAATCGGTGCTCTTCAACGATAAAAGTCGGGCGCTTCAGGTCGATATTGTGGCCGTGCAGTCGCAGGTGGTCTACGGCAGCGTAGGCAACAGTATTGCGATACCGGCTATAAAGCAGCACGGCCTGCGGGTCATCGCGGTGCCGACGGTGCTGTTCAGCAATACGCCGCACTATGATACTTACTATGGCGGCGTTATCCCGGAAGAGTGGTTTGCCGGCTATTTAAAGGCGCTGGAGGAGCGTGACGCCCTGCGCGAGCTGCGGGCGGTAACGACCGGCTATATGGGCAGCGCCGTGCAGATTAAGCGTCTGGCGCAATGGCTGCTGCGCATTCGCGAGCAGCATCCTGAACTGTGTATTCTCGTTGATCCCGTCATTGGCGATGTGGATAGCGGTATTTACGTCAAGGCCGAGATCCCTGAAGCCTATCGTACGCATTTGCTCCCGCTGGCGCAGGGGATCACGCCCAATCTGTTTGAGCTGGAGACGCTAAGCGGTCTGCCTTGCCATAATCAGCAGGAGGCGATTATTGCCGCCCGTAGTCTGCTCTCTGATTCACTGAAATGGGTCGTTATCACCAGCGCGCCGGGAGAAAATAGCGCCACGATCAACGTGCTGGTGGTTAGCGCGCAGTCGGTCGAGGTGGTTGAACATCCGCGCGTTGAAACCGATCTGAAGGGAACGGGCGACCTTTTTTGCGCCGAGCTGGCGAGCGGTCTGGTATGCGGAATGCCGCTGGGCGAGGCCGCCCACGCTGCCGCGCAGCGGGTGCTGGCGGTTATGACCTGGACCAATGAACAGGGCTGCGATGAGCTCATTCTTCCGCCGCATAGGGAGGGAGAATGAAGAGCTATCGTTTAGTGGTGCGTCAGCAGGGAAGAGTCGTCGGCCATTTTGAGACCACCGGCAGCGAAGCCCTTGAGGATGTCTGCGAAGTGGGATCTTTATTTGGCGCCGTTGGCGGATATCAGTGTGATTTGCAGGTTTCTGACAGCGAGAAGCGGATTCTGGAAAGCGGCCCGGAAGGGATGAAAATACTTTCGCGGGAGAAGTGCTATCGGCCGTTTAAAGCGGCGAGATAAAAAAATGGCGCCCGAGAGGCGCCATTCTTCTGCGGCAAGAATTACTTCTTGATGCGGATAACCGGTGTTTCACCCACGGTTACGCTACCGGACAGTTTGATCAGCTCTTTGATCTCGTCCATGTTGGAGATAACAACCGGAGTCAGGGTAGACTTGGCTTTCTCTTCCAGCAGCGGCAGATCGAATTCGATAACCGGGTCGCCGACTTTCACACGCTGGCCTTCTTCGGCGATACGTTTGAAGCCTTCGCCTTTCAGCTCAACGGTATCAATACCGAAGTGAACGAACAGTTCAATGCCGCTATCAGATTCGATTGAAAAAGCATGGTTGGTTTCAAAAATTTTACCGATGGTACCATCTACCGGCGCAACCATTTTGTTGCCAGTAGGTTTGATAGCAATGCCATCACCCACAATTTTTTCCGCAAAAACTACATCCGGCACGTCTTCAATGTTGACGATCTCGCCAGAGAGCGGGGCAACAATCTCAATAGTTCCGGTGTCTTTTTTATCATCAGAAACCAGAGATTTCAATTTATCGAACAAACCCATGATCTTCTCCTAAGCAGTAATTTGGGCCGCGCATCTCGTGAATTAGCAGATTGTTTTTTCTTCAATGAACTTGTTAACCAGCGTCATTAACTCGTCCGTTGTCGGTTGAGCAAGAGCCTGCTCTGCTAATACTTTCGCATCTTCGAAGTTCGTGTTACGGATAATCTTCTTGATGCGCGGGATGGAAATGGCGCTCATAGAGAACTCGTCCAGACCCATACCCAGCAACAGAAGTGTAGCACGTTCATCGCCCGCAAGCTCACCGCACATGCCAGTCCATTTGCCTTCAGCATGAGAAGCATCAATAACTTGCTTAATCAGCGTCAGCACGGACGGGGACATTGGCTGGTAAAGATGTGAAATCATATCATTACCACGGTCAACTGCCAGAGTATACTGCGTTAAATCATTGGTACCGATACTAAAGAAATCAACTTCTTTGGCTAAGTGACGCGCAATTGTCGCAGCGGCTGGGGTTTCCACCATCACGCCAATCTCAATTGCCTCATCAAAAGCTTTACCTTCGTCGCGCAGTTCCTGTTTGTAGATTTCGATCTCTTTCTTCAGTGCACGCACTTCTTCAACAGAGATGATCATCGGGAACATGATGCGCAGTTTACCGAAAGCGGAAGCGCGCAGGATGGCACGAACCTGGTCGCGCAGAATCTCTTTGCGATCCATGGCGATGCGCACTGCGCGCCAGCCGAGGAACGGGTTCTCTTCTTTCGGGAAGTTCATGTACGGCAGCTCTTTGTCGCCGCCGATGTCCATGGTGCGAACGATAACCGCCTGCGAGCCGCACGCTTCGGCAACGGCTTTGTATGCTGCGAACTGTTCTTCTTCAGTCGGCAGCGAGTCGCGGTCCATGAACAGGAATTCTGTACGATACAAACCAACGCCTTCCGCGCCGTTACGTTCGGCACCTTCAACGTCGCGTACGGTACCGATGTTGGCGCAGACTTCAACCTGATGGCCGTCCAGCGTAATGGCCGGCAGGTCTTTCAGCTTAGCCAGTTCCGCTTTCTCTTCAGCGACCTGAGCCTGCAGGTTGCGCAGTTCTTCGATTTGTTGATCGCTCGGGTTAACCAGAACCTGATTATTCACCGCGTCGAGAACCAGATAATCGCCGTTTTTCACCTGGGTAGTCACGCTACCGGTGCCCACGATGGCCGGCAGTTCAAGGGAACGCGCCATGATGGAGGTGTGGGAAGTACGGCCGCCCGCGTCGGTGATGAAACCCAGCACCTTGTTCAGGTTCAGCTGTGCGGTTTCAGACGGGGTGAGGTCAGCGGCTACCAGGATAACTTCATCCTGAATCGCGCTCAGATCGATGATGGCCAGACCGAGGATGTTGCGCAGCAGGCGCTTACCGATGTCGCGTACGTCAGCGGCACGCTCTTTCAGGTATTCGTCATCCAGTTCTTCCAGGGCAGTAGCCTGACCTTCGATAACTTCATTGGCTGCCGCATCGGCAGTCATATGCTTATCTTTAATCAGGGCTATGATTTCCTGCTCAAGCTCCTCATCTTCCAGCAGCATGATGTGCCCTTCGAAGATGGCTTCTTTTTCTTCACCGAAGGTTTCACCAGCTTTGGTTTTGATGACCTCCAGCTGGGCGGAGGCCTTGGTGCGGCCATTCAGAAAACGTTCAACTTCCTGATCAACCTTATCGGCAGAAATTTTCTTCCGGTCGATGACAATTTCATCTTCTTTCAGCAGAAGTGCCTTGCCGAAAGCGATACCCGGGGATGCTAAAATGCCTGAAATCATAACCCTACCTTACTTGTGACTGATATTAAAAAGAACCCGTGAACTTACTCGAGTTCAGCCATCAGTTTTACCAGATGCTCAACTGCTTTTTGCTCGTCTTCGCCTTCGGCAGAGAGAGTGACAACGGTACCCTGGGTCAGGCCCAGAGTCTGCAGTTTGAACAGGCTTTTGGCGCTGGCGCTTTTGCCGTTGGAGGTTACAGTGATCTCAGAAGTGAAGCCTTTTGCTTCTTTAACAAACTGAGCAGCAGGGCGGGTGTGCAGACCGTTCGGAGCGGTAATAGTAACTTCTTGCTGGAACATTATATTTCCCCAACTTATAGGTTTAGTGTTGTGGACCTAAAGTTTAGCCTAACGGCCAAACTTTAGCCTGTATCGTTAGCGCCGGCATCACGTATCCGGCTCCGGCACCATCAGCGGAAAATCGCTGTGGAAACCTTCAGGCCGTTAACGTCTACCACGTCATTAAACATTATGCCGCTAAAGGAAGACTTGAACCAAATCATAAAATCGATTCAGCTTATGGAAATCCAAATCGGAATAATTTCGCGCATCGAAATAAATGTGCTGGTTAAATACCAGACCCAACGAAGTGAATCAATGCCAGGAGGGGTAAAAGTTTGATGTGCGCCACAAAAAAGCACCTGAAAAGGTGCTTTTTTACACGATATTAACAAGCTGGCATTACTGTTGCAGTTCTTTCTCGGTGAAGAGATCGGCAAACAATGCGGTGCTTAAATAGCGCTCACCTGAAGAGGGTAGGATAACCACAATATTCTTGTTGGTAAAGGCTTCATCCTCCTGCAGCTTCAGCGCAGCGGCAACGGCAGCGCCGGAAGAGATGCCGGCCAGAATGCCTTCCTCTTCCATCAGGCGACGGGCGGTGGAAATGGCTTCTTCATTGGTAATAGCCACTACTTTATCCACCAGCTTCAAATCCAGGTTGCCTGGGATAAAGCCTGCGCCAATACCCTGGATTTTGTGCGGGCCTGGCTTCAGCTCTTCGCCTGCCAGCGCCTGGGCGATAACCGGGGAGTCGGTAGGTTCAACGGCAACGGTAATCAGATCTTTTTTACCTTTGGTGCCTTTGATATAGCGGCTCACGCCGGTCAGCGTACCGCCAGTACCGACGCCGGAGATGAAGACGTCGATTTGACCATCGGTATCTTCCCAGATTTCCGGGCCGGTGGTTTTTTCATGAATTTCCGGGTTGGCCGGGTTGCTGAACTGCTGGAGCAGGAGGAATTTTTCCGGGTCGCTGGCGACAATTTCTTCGGCTTTCTGGATGGCGCCTTTCATCCCCTTGGCGCCTTCGGTCAGCACCAGGTTAGCGCCCAGGGCCTTCAGCAGCTTGCGGCGTTCGATGCTCATGGTCTCCGGCATCGTCAGCGTCAGTTTATAACCGCGCGCCGCAGCCACGTACGCCAGCGCGATACCGGTATTACCGCTGGTCGGTTCCACCAGCTCAACGCCGGGCTTCAGCACGCCGCGTTTTTCGGCATCCCAAATCATATTGGCACCGATACGGCATTTTACGCTAAAGCTCGGGTTACGAGATTCTACCTTTGCCAGGATGCGTCCGTTACCGATGCGGTTCAGTCGTACCAGCGGCGTATGGCCGATAGTCAGGGAGTTATCTTCAAAAATCTTACTCATGGCCCGTCCTTAACTGTATGAAATTTGGGAGTACGGCTTCAGCATACCCGCTTAAAGAATATGCGGAAGTAAGGATTTAGCATATCTATATTCAGAAGAGAAATAATGGCAAGCCAGAAGTAATAAGGAGCGGCATAAGCCGCTCCGAAAGCGATAGCGCTACTTCCACATGGCGTGTTTGTCACGGTAGCAATCGACCCACATCGCCGTCGCGCCGCAAATCGCGACGGGCAGGATGACCAGGTTTAGCACCGGGATCATGGTAAACAGGCTGGTCAGGGCGCCAAACTGCATATTGGTCACTTTGCGCGTGCGCAGCGCCTGACGCATCGTTTTAAACGGCACCTTATGGTTATCAAAAGGGTAATCGCAGTACTGAATCGCCAGCATCCAGGCGCTGAACAGGAACCACAGCACGGGGGCGACGGTCTGGCCGATACCGGGGATAAAGTAGAGAAGCAAAAGGACGATGGCCCGCGGCAGGTACCAGGCAAACTTCTGCCACTCGCGCTTCATGATGCGCGGAACATCTTTCAGGATGCCGAAAACCCCGACATCCGGCGGCGTCGCGCCCGTCAGGCGCGCTTCAAGCTGCTCGGCCAGCAGGCCGCTAAAGGGCGCGGCAATCCAGTTGGCGATTGTCGAGAAGAAGTAGCCGAAGACAAGCAGAATAGAAATGACCACCATGGGCCACAGCAGATAGTTAAGCCATTGCAGCCATTCAGGAACATGGCTCATCAACGAAGGGATCCAGCTGTCCAGACGCGTGAACAGCCACCAGAATGCGCCGCCCATCAGAATAATGTTGACGAGTAAAGGGAGGAATACGTATCGACGGATCCCCGGCAGCCCGATCAGCTTCCAACCCTGCGAAAAATAGTAGACGCCACTACGCGGGGTCGTTACGGATGATGAAACCATAGTCAGGTAATGCTCCTTTTTTGACATCCAGGCTGAATGCCGGGCTATTTTATCGGGTTAGCAGACAATAACCAGTTAGGAAATGTTCGAAAAAACAGCAAAAAGCACGATTTAGTTCATCTTTATGTAGTGAAAGCCCCCGACGCACTTGCACTTGATGTAATCGGCAAATACTCTTAGTGAGTAAATGTTTGCCGTGGTGGCAAGGTGTTAGAACAACAGAGAATATAATGATGCAGGATTTGCGTCTGATATTAATCATTGTTGGCGCGATCGCCATAATCGCTTTACTGGTGCACGGTTTCTGGACCAGCCGTAAAGAACGCTCCTCGATGTTTCGCGATCGCCCACTGAAACGTATGAAGTCTCGCGACGATGAAGCGTCGGAAGGCGACGACTTTGATGACGATGTTGAAGGCGTTGGTGAAGTCCGGGTTCATCGGACCAGTCATGCGCCGAATGGCGTTCATGGGGAGCATGAAGCACCTCGTCAGCCGCAGCACCAGTATCAGCCTCCTTATGAGCGTCAGGCGCAACAGCCACCTGTGCGCCCGGAAGAGCCTGTCCGTGCACCGCAGCCGCCGCAACATCAGCCCGTTCACGCCCAGGCCCCGGTCCAGCAGCCGCAGCGCGCCGTGCCGCCTCAGCAGCCGGTACAGCCGCAGCCCGTTCCGCATGTGCAGCAACCCGTTCAGCATGCGCAGCAGCCCGTTCAGCATGTGCAGCAGCCGGTTCAACAACCTGCCGCCGCTCCAGAGCCGCAGCCGGCGCCGGAACCTCAGGCCCCTGAGCCGCAGCAGGCCGCGCCGCAGCCTAAAGAGCGTAAGGAGACGGTCATCGTGATGAACGTCGCTGCGCATCACGGTTCGCAGCTCAACGGCGAGCTACTCATCAATAGCATCCAGCAGGCGGGCTTCAAATTTGGCGATATGAATATCTTCCATCGCCACCTCAGCCCGGACGGCAGCGGTCAGGTGCTCTTCAGTCTGGCCAATATGGTTAAGCCTGGCACCTTCAATCCTGACAGCATGGCGGATATGATGACGCCCGGGGTGACTATCTTTATGCAGGTTCCGTCCTTTGGCGATGAACTGCAAAACTTTAAGCTGATGCTGCAGTCCGCGCAGTACATTGCCGATGAAGTCGGTGGCGTAGTGCTGGATGACCAGCGTCGTATGATGACGCCGCAAAAATTGCGTGAATATCAAGACCGAATTCGTGAAGTGAAAGAGGCTAACGCCTGATTCATCTTCTTGCGTTTCATCTACTTATCCTGAACCCCCGCCCGTCGGGGGTTTTTTATCATTGATGGTGTGATATGGAATCGAACGAACAAAAACTGACTGAACTGCGAACCACGCTTCGCCATCATGAATATCTCTACCACGTCATGGATACGCCGGAAATCCCTGATGCGGAATACGATCGGTTAATGCGCGAACTGCGCGAGCTGGAAGCTCAGTACCCTGAGCTGATCACCCCGGACTCGCCCACCCAGCGCGTCGGTGCCGCACCGTTAGCCTCTTTTAGCCAGATTCGCCATGAAGTCCCGATGCTGTCGCTGGACAACGTTTTTGATGAGGAGAGCTTCCTCGCGTTCAACAAGCGGGTACAGGATCGCCTGAAAAATACCGATAACCTGACTTACTGCTGTGAGCTCAAGCTGGATGGCCTGGCGGTCAGTATCCTGTATGAAAACGGCCTGCTGGTGCAGGCGGCGACCCGCGGCGATGGAACGACCGGCGAAGATATTACCTCCAACGTGCGTACCATTCGCGCGATTCCCCTGAAGCTACGCGGTGACAATATTCCGCAGCGGCTTGAGGTGCGCGGAGAGGTGTTCCTGCCGCAGGCAGGGTTTGAAAAAATTAATGAAGAGGCGCGGCGAACCGGAGGTAAAGTCTTTGCTAACCCGCGTAACGCGGCGGCGGGGTCTTTACGCCAGCTCGATCCGCGAATTACCGCGAAGCGTCCACTCACTTTCTTTTGCTACGGCGTGGGCGTGCTGGAAGGCGGCGAGCTGCCTGCCAGCCACTCGGCGCGCTTGCAGCAGTTTAAGTCCTGGGGGCTGCCGGTCAGCGAGCGTGTAAAGCTCTGCCATACGCCAGAGGAAGTGCTTACTTACTATCGCCAGGTTGAAGATGATCGGCCGAAGCTGGGGTTTGATATCGACGGCGTGGTCATCAAAGTCGATTCGCTGGCGCTGCAGGAACAGCTTGGCTTCGTAGCCCGCGCGCCGCGCTGGGCGGTGGCGTTTAAGTTTCCGGCGCAGGAGCAGATGACTTTCGTGCGCGACGTTGAGTTTCAGGTCGGGCGCACTGGCGCCATCACGCCGGTTGCGCGTCTGGAGCCGGTACACGTCGCCGGGGTCCTGGTCAGCAACGCGACGCTGCATAATGCTGATGAAATCGAGCGTCTGGGACTGCGTATCGGCGATAAGGTGGTCATTCGCCGCGCCGGCGATGTTATCCCTCAGGTCGTGAACGTCGTGCTCTCAGAACGCCCGGAGGAGACGCGTGAGATCGTGTTCCCCACCCATTGTCCGGTATGTCATTCCGACGTTGAACGCGTGGAAGGCGAAGTGGTGACGCGCTGTACCGGCGGTCTGATCTGCGGCGCCCAGCGTAAAGAAGCGCTCAAGCATTTTGTCTCCCGTCGCGCCCTGGACGTTGACGGTATGGGCGATAAAATCATCGATCAGCTGGTTGAAAAAGAGTACGTGCATACGCCGGCCGATCTCTTCCAACTGACGCCGGGTAAACTCACCGGGCTCGATCGCATGGGGCCCAAATCAGCGCAGAACGTGGTGGATGCCCTGGAGAAGTCCAAAGAGACCACCTTTGCCCGTTTCCTTTATGCGCTGGGGATCCGCGAAGTCGGTGAGGCGACGGCAGCCGGTTTAGCGGCCCACTTTGGCACCATTGAGGCGCTGGAGCAGGCTTCAATTGACGATCTGCAAAAAGTGCCCGATGTCGGGATTGTGGTTGCCACGCACGTGCGTAATTTCTTTGCCGAAGAGAGCAACCGCGAAGTGATTGCTCAGCTGCGTAAAGAAGGCGTCCGCTGGCCGGCGCCGGTCGTGGTCAATGCGGAAGAGATTGATAGCCCCTTTGCCGGCAAAACGGTGGTTCTGACCGGTAGCCTGAGTCAGCTCTCCCGTGACGATGCGAAAGCCCGGCTGGTTGCGCTGGGGGCGAAGGTGGCGGGCAGCGTGTCGAAGAAGACCGACCTTGTCATCGCCGGGGAGGCGGCGGGCTCTAAGCTTGCCAAAGCGCAGGAGCTGGGAATTGCGGTGATCGATGAAGACGAAATGCTGCGTCTGCTCGGAGAGTCGCGTGGATAAAGATCAGCTTATTGAGATTGCCAACACGGAAATGCCGTTTGGTAAATACAAAGGGCGGCGCTTAATCGATGTGCCGGAAGAGTATTTGCTGTGGTTTGCCCGTAAGGATGAATTTCCCGCCGGGCATCTTGGCGAGCTGATGGCATTAACGCTATTGATTAAAACGGAGGGGCTGACCAGCCTGGTCGAGCCCCTTAAGCGCCCGCGTTAGGCTTCGGAGGCGCGGCTTTTCTCCTGCGCCTGTAACGCTTCGGCCTGGCGCTTATAGCGCCGCGCCAGCACCGCACAGACCATAAGCTGAATCTGATGGAAGATCATCAGCGGCAGAACCATTATCCCCAGGATAGAGGTCGGGAAGAGAATGTTGGCCATCGGAATGCCGTTCGCCAGGCTCTTTTTCGACCCGCAAAAGACAATCGTAATTTCATCCGCTTTATTGAACCCGCACCTGCGCGCCACAAAGACGTTAATCGCAATCACAATCGCCAGCAGCACCATGCTGACAATAACGATAAACAGCAGCGAACCGACGCCGACTTTGTGCCAGATACCGTTAACAACCGCCTCGCTGAACGCCGAATAGACCACCAGCAGGATGGAGGTCTGGTCGGTTTTCGAGATCCACTTTTTATGTTTTGCCACCCAGTTGCCAATCCACGGACGAGAGAGATGTCCCAGCACAAACGGCAGCAGCAGCTGCAGCATGATTTTGCCAACCTGCTCCAGACTCCCCCCCGCACCGTGCAGGTTCATCAACAGGCCGACCAGCAGCGGCGAAATGAAGATCCCCAGCAGGCTTGAGGCCGAAGCCGAGCATACCGCAGCCGCCACGTTGCCGCCCGCCAGAGAGGTAAACGCAATGGCTGACTGGACGGTGGCGGGAAGAATGCAAAGATAAATAAATCCGGTATAGAGCGCCGGATCGACGTTAACGGGCGCCCACCAGGCGAACAGCACGCCAAGTACGGGAAAAACGATAAACGTGCTGCACATGACCCAGAGATGTAAACGCCAGTGGCTGCCCCCGGCAACGATCGCCTCACGGGAGAGCTTGGCGCCGTGCATAAAGAAAAGCAGCGCGATGGCGGCGGTGGTTAAATGTTCAAAGAAGGGGACAAATCCGCCGCGCGCAGGAAAAAAGGAGGCCAGCAGGACGACGGTGACTAATGTCAGGGTGAATGGATCAAGAATGCGGAAAAATTTCATAAACGCTCCTGAAAATCGATGTCGCTATTGTGCTTTCTTTAGTTTGAGAAATAAAATCGATTTATTGCATCTATTCATGAAAAAAAGAGATGAATTATTCGCTACGTCAGTTGAAGGTTTTTGTGACCGTTGCTCGCGTCAAAAGCTTTAGCCGGGCAGGGGAGAGTATTGGCCTGAGTCAGTCAGCGGTAAGCCACAGCGTGAAAGAGCTGGAACATCAGACCGGCGTACGCCTGCTTGACCGAACGACGCGCGAAGTGGTGCTCACGGAAGCCGGACAGCAGCTGGCGGCCCGGCTTGAGCGCCTGCTGGATGAGTTAAACGGCACGTTGCGTGAGGCCGGGCGCGTCGGGCAGCAGCTTATGGGAACCGTGCGGGTGGCGGCCAGCCAGACTATTTCCGCCCATCTGATCCCGCAGTGCATCGCCTACAGCAACCGTCGCTATCCGGAGATAGATTTTGTTCTGCACGATCGCCCCCAGCAGTGGGTGCTGGAGAGCATCCGTCAGGGAGAAGTTGATTTTGGCATTGTTATCGACCCTGGCGCCGCGACCGATTTGCAGTGTGAGGCGGTTCTCGCTGAACCTTTCCTGCTGCTTTGCCGTTGCGATCACCCTTTCGCTAAAAGGGATGCGGTGAGCTGGCATGCGCTGCATGACCAGCGGCTGGTTTTGCAGGATTATGCTTCGGGTAGCCGGCCGCTGATTGACGCCGCGCTCGCGGGATTCGCCGTTACCGCAAATATCGTGCAGGAAATCGGTCATCCGGCCACGCTATTCCCGATGGTTGAGTCGGGGATAGGCATCAGCATCCTACCTGCGTTAGCGCTGCCGCTCCCTCAGGGAAGTCATCTGCAGGTGAAGCGGCTCACCCCGGTGGTGGAACGCCAGCTGATGCTGGCGCGGCGTAAAAACCGCTCGCTATCGACAGCCGCAGAGGCGCTGTGGGAGGTGGTGCGGCAGCAGGCTGGCCAGCTGACCGCCTTACGCGAAAACGACCCCTTGTATCAGAAATGAAATCAATAGCTTTTTAATATCAAACGTCCGGGAAAACTGTATTGGTAATCGATTGCGTAGCATCGTTATAACAGCATGGTAGCCAATCACTTTATCGATCTTTCAGTTTTTAAGGACAGCTTATGAGCGACACGCTTTTCTCACAGAATCCCTGGTATAGCGCCGATATTATTCGCGGATATAAGCCGGATTTTACGCCGCGGGTGGCCTTTATCCTGGGGTCGGGTCTCGGGGCGCTGGCGGAACAAATTGAAGATGCGGTGGCGATATCTTACGAGAAGCTGCCCGGCTTTCCGGTGAGTACCGTGCACGGCCATGCCGGCGAACTGGTGCTTGGAAATCTGGCCGGCGTACCCGTTGCCTGCATGAAAGGGCGTGGGCACTTCTATGAAGGTCGGGGCATGACGGTGATGACTGATGCCATCCGGACGCTAAAGCTGCTGGGGTGTGAACTGCTGTTTTGTACTAACGCGGCCGGTTCTTTACGTCCGGAAGTGGGGCCGGGAAGTCTGGTGGCGCTCAGCGATCATATTAACACGATGCCGGGTACGCCAATGGTGGGCCTGAATGATGAGCGCTTCGGCGAACGCTTCTTCTCCCTGGCCAACGCCTATGACGCGGATTACCGCGCCGTTCTGCAGCGCGTAGCGGAGGAGGAGGGGTTTCCGCTGACTGAAGGCGTATTTGTCTCTTATCCCGGGCCGAATTTTGAAACGGCGGCGGAGATTCGCATGATGCAGATTATCGGCGGCGATGTGGTGGGGATGTCCGTCGTGCCGGAGGTCATCGCTGCCCGCCATTGCGAGCTGAAAGTGGTGGCCGTCTCAGCCATTACCAATCTGGCTGAGGGCCTCGGCGATGTGAAACTATCTCACGCGCAAACCCTGGCAGCGGCCGAACTCTCCCGGCAGAACTTTATTAACCTGATCTGCGGCTTCTTACGCAAACTGGCCTGAAAAAATAATAAATATTGACCCCGCTTGCGGGGTCTTACTTTAATGGCAAGGAACGGAAAAATGGGTATCGCCTCTCGCTTAAAACTCATGTCGTTTTTGCAATATTTTATCTGGGGTAGCTGGCTGGTCACCCTGGGTTCTTACATGATAAACACACTGCATTTCACCGGGGCAAATGTCGGCATTGTCTATAGTTCCAAAGGGCTGGCGGCCATTATCATGCCCGCCATTATGGGGATCGTTGCCGATAAATGGCTACGTGCAGAACGGGCCTATATGCTCTGCCACCTGGTCTGCGCGGGCGTGCTTCTTTATGCAACGACCGTCACCGATCCGGAGACGATGTTCTGGGTAATGCTGATTAACGCGATGACCTATATGCCGACTATCTCGTTGTCTAATAGCATCTCCTATTCATGTCTGGCACAGTCCGGCCAGGATCCGGCGACCGCGTTTCCTCCTGTTCGCGTATTTGGCACTCTTGGTTTTATTGTCGCCATGTGGACGGTGAGCCTGATGGGGCTGGAGCTGAGCAGCGCGCAGCTGTATATCGCCTCTGCCGCGTCGTTATTACTGGCGATTTATGCGCTTACGCTACCGAAAATTCCTGTGACCGAGAAGAAACCTGGCGCCACATTGGCCGCGAGGCTGGGACTGGATGCATTCATATTGTTTAAAAATCCGCGGATGGCCATTTTCTTTTTCTTCGCGATGATGCTCGGGGCGGTACTGCAAATCACCAACGTCTTCGGTAACCCCTTTCTGCATGATTTCGCCCGCAACCCGGCGTTTGCCGACAGCTTTGTCGTGCGCTATCCCTCTATTTTGCTTTCAGTTTCGCAGATGGCGGAAGTCGCCTTTATTCTCACCATTCCATTCTTTCTGAAACGCTTTGGCATTAAAACGGTCATGCTGATGAGTATGCTGGCGTGGACGCTGCGCTTTGGCTTTTTTGCCTTTGGCGATCCGTCTCCGTTCGGTTTTGTTCTGCTGCTGATGTCGATGATCGTTTACGGCTGCGCATTCGACTTTTTTAATATTTCAGGATCGGTGTTCGTAGAGCAAGAGGCGGGGGCGCATATTCGCGCCAGCGCGCAGGGGTTGTTTATGACCATGGTGAACGGTGTTGGCGCATGGGTAGGTTCGGTTCTCAGCGGCATGGCCGTGGATTACTTCTCTGTTGATGGCGTAAAAGAGTGGCAGACCATCTGGCTGGTGTTCGCGGCCTATTCATTGCTGCTGGCGGTTATTTTTGCCGCGTTCTTCAAATATAAACATGAACCTGAGAAGTTAATGAAAAAAGCGCTGACGCATTAATCCTCTTCCGCGGCGGGCACATGTTCCGCCGTTTCATTTTTTCTGATGCAGTGTGGTAACTTTGCGCATTATCTTTATGCCTCAGGAGCGCATGACCCATGGAACGCACGCATCGTATCGATCTGAAGTTATTGCGCTATTTTCTGGCTGTTGCCGAAGAGCTGCATTTTGGTCGTGCGGCGGCCCGTCTGAACATGTCGCAACCTCCGCTCAGCATTCACATTAAAGACCTGGAGCAGCAGCTTGGCACGCTGCTGTTTGTTCGCCACTCCCGCAGCGTAGCGTTGACCCACGCAGGAAAAATCCTGATGGAGGAGTCCCGTCGTCTGCTTTCCAGCGCGAATCAGGCGCTGGCGCGCGTGGAACAGATTGGGCGGGGTGAGGCGGGACGGGTAGAGTTGGGCGTGATAGGTACGGCTATGTGGGGAAAAATGCGTCCGGTGATGCGGCGTTTTTTGAAAGAGAACCCTAACGTAGAGGTGCTTTTCCGCGAGAACATGCCCGCCATGCAGATGGCGATGCTGGAACGACGCGAGCTGGACGCCGGCGTCTGGCGAATGGCGACAGCGCCTTCTCCTGGATTTACCAGCCTGCGATTGCACGAATCCTCTTTTCTGGTGGCCATGCCGGAAGAGCATCCGCTTGCCGCGCGTAAGGCGATCCCGCTTGCGGCGTTGCGTAACGAATATTTTGTCACCATGCCTTCAATACATACCGACTGGACGTTTTTGCAGCGCGTGTGCCAGAGCGCCGGATTCTCACCGATGATTATCCGTGAAGTGATGGAGCCGCAAACGGTTCTGGCGATGGTCAGTATGGGGATAGGTATTACGCTCATCGCTGATAGCTATGCGCAAATGACGTGGCCGGGGGTGGTGTTTCGCCCGCTGGAAGAACGCATACCCGCAGATTTGTATATCGTCTATGACCAACAGCAGGCGACGCCCGCGCTGGAGAAGCTGATTGCGGCGCTGGTGAATTGATGGTCTGTGCCGGATAGCAAGATGAAGGCCCGTGTCGGCTTTGTCTATCGCAGATAGCAAAAAAGCGCCTTTAGGGCGCTTTTTTACATTGGTGGGTCGTGCAGGATTCGAACCTGCGACCAATTGATTAAAAGTCAACTGC